>JBAULD010000295.1:0-1843 GCA_049578005.1 Polyangiaceae bacterium | reverse complement strand
TGGTCTTGGATGACGCCACGCAGGCGCACCTCGAGCTCGTACGTACGGTCGACGGCGGCGAACGCGGGTCGCTCTTGGCACAAATCGACGCGACGACGACCGCCGCCGGCGCCCGGTTGCTCCGGCGACGATTGCTCGCGCCGCTGACGACCGTCTCCGACGTGCGCCGCCGCCAGGACGCGGTGGAGCTCTTCGTCACCCAACCCGGCATGCGCGCCGAGTTGCGGGAGCGCATGGCCGACGTCGGCGACATCGAACGGCTCGCGGTCAAGCTCGCGCTCGATCGAGCGGCGCCGCGCGATCTCGGAGCGTTGCGCCGATCGCTCGCCGCCCTGCCCGGGCTCGTCGATACGCTCGAACGTTGTCCCGACCGGTCGGCCCGCGAGGCGCTGGGTCTCGAGGACAGTCAGCCGTGGCTGGACGAGTGCAACGATCTCTTCGATCTCCTCTCCCGAGCGGTGGCCGACGACCCGCCGGCCCGCGCAAGCGAAGGGGGCGTGATTCGAGACGGCTTCGATCGCGATCTGGACGAGGCACGGGACTTGATGCGCGGCGGCCAGCGTTTGATCGTCGATCTGGAGACGCAGCTCCGTGAATCGTCGGGGATCCCCAGCCTGAAGCTCCGGTACACACGCGTCTTCGGCTGGTACATCGAGGTCACGAAGTCGCACCTCGTGAAGGCGCCCGCCGAATGGCGTCGAAAGCAAACGATATCGAGCGGTGAGCGCTTCACCTGCGACGCGCTCGACGAGGTCGCCGACAAGCTCGCTCACGCCGAGGAGCGCGCCGCGTCTCGTGAGGCCGATCTCTTCGCCCAGACCGTGCGTGATCTCGCCCGTCATGCCCAACGCCTCCGCGCGCTCGCCGCGTGCTTGGCCGCTTGGGACGTCGCGGCGGCGCTCGGTGAAGTGGCGCACCGCGACGACTGGGCGCGCCCCGTGATCGACGAGTCGCTCGAGCTCGTCCTCGAGGACGCTCGCCACCCCGTGGTCGAGAAGCTCTCCGCCGGAGGCCGCTTCGTACCCAACGACGTGACGCTCGGCGCCGGTGAGGGGCGCCCTCGGCTCTGGCTCGTCACCGGGCCGAACATGGCGGGCAAGTCGACGCTCATGCGCCAGACGGCGATCGCCGTCATCCTCGCGCAAATGGGTTCGTTCATTCCGGCGCGGCGCGGGCGCATCGGAGTCGTGGATCGCGTGCTCACACGCGTCGGAGCGAGCGACAACCTGTCGCGCGGCGAAAGTACGTTCATGGTGGAGATGAAGGAAACGGCGAACGTGCTCCGGCGCGCGACCACCCGTTCGCTGGTCGTGCTCGACGAAATCGGGCGCGGGACGAGCACCTACGATGGCCTGGCCATCGCTTGGGCCGTGGCTGAGCACCTTCACGACGGGGTCGCTTGCCGCGCGATGTTCGCGACGCACTATCACGAGCTGACGGAGCTCGCGAACACGCGAGCGCCGACGTGCGAGACCTGGAGCGTGAGCGCGCGCGAGCACGACGGGGACATCGTGTTTTTGCACAAGCTGCAGCGAGGCGCGGCTTCTCGAAGCTACGGCATCGCTTGCGCACGGCTGGCCGGCGTGCCCGAACCGGTGCTCGCACGCGCTCGGGTTCTGCTGGGCGAGCTCGAGCAGGGCATCGCCGCGAAAAACCTCGAGCCTTCCCCGGGCTCGGGGTCTAAGGCCGCGCGGCCGCAGCTCGGCCTCTTCGAAGCGGCGGCGAACCGCATGGCCCCCCACCCGGCGATCGAGACACTGCGAGCGGTCGACGTCGATCGCCTCACGCCTCTCGAAGCGCTAGGGCTCGTCGCCAGCCTCCAGAAAATGGCCAACCGCACGTG
>JBAULD010000294.1:0-7218 GCA_049578005.1 Polyangiaceae bacterium | reverse complement strand
ACCCGCGCCCACGGCGGTTCGACGTACGCGGGCACCTCGCCGTTCGCCCGCATCTGCCAGAACTGGCTCGACAGCTCCGTCATCCCGTACTCGGAGACGAGTGCGGGACGAGCCACCGCGAAGGCATGCGCCACCGCGCGTTCCAGTTCATCTCCGTCGAGTTCGCGCGACTTGCCTTTGAAGCCGCCCGTTTGCATCACACGACTCCGCGGTGGGAGCGCGAGGACATCGCCGCGCAGGGCATCGACGAGGTGAACGAGCGCAAAGCTCGTCGCGAGCACCACCGCCGGCGTCGACCGAGGTAGTCCTGCAATTCGCTCGCGAAGCGCCGCGACGTCGAGCATCCCGCCCCGGACGAAGTACGTCTGTCGTGGAGTCTCGGGTGTTCCGAGGGCGCCCGCGAAGAGAGCGCACATGTGGCTAAGGGACGAATCCGGTGCCTCCTCAGGGGAGGGACCGACGATCAGCACGGGCAGCGGGGTTGCCAAGTCGGAGAACAGCGTGGCGCGGCCGAATGACAGCGCGGCGGCGTCGTACGTGCTCACTTTGCGCATTCGGTGAACCCCGCGCGTGCCAAAGGTCGTGCCGCTCGTCCGGAACGTAGCTGCCGCGACGCTCGCGTCGAAGGCGAAGACATCGGCGGCTCGGAACGCGTCGGTCGGCACCGCCGGCGCCTGCCGAGCGAACTCGATGGATGCCGGGTCTACGCCGTGTGCCGCGCAGAGGCGAGCGTATCCGGGGATGCTCGCAGCCTGGAATCGAACGAGATCGGCAGCGACGGCATCGAACGACTCGGGGGCCGCGTCCCCGTCGTCGAACGCCTCGATTATCGCGCGAACACGGGCGTGAAGGGCGTCGCTCTCGGCAACGCGATTCACGGCATCCATGGCAATGCGCGGAGCGTATCGGCAAGCGCACCGGCGAAGGCCGTGAGGAGACGCTCGTCGATATCCAGCGGGGGAGTGAGGGTGAGCACATCTCCTTGGGTGCCGCCCGTCAGCACGATCCACCCGCGCTCGAGCAGACCTCTCGTCACGGCCAGCGCGCGGCTCGCGCCACCTTCGAGCGCGACACCAACCATAAGACCGCGCCCGCGGACGTCCGCGACGCCAAGACCCTCCGTGTGGTCCCGGAGTGTTCCCATCCACCGCGCGCCCACCGCGTGCGCTCGCTCGGGAAGCCGCGCTTCTTCGAGGGCGCCCAGTGTGGCGACGGCCGCGGCACAAACCAGTGGCGCGCCGAAGTGGGTAGCCGTGTGAATGGTCGCTCCGCCGTACGCCTCCCATGGCCGCATGACGCGATCGCTTCCGATGCACGCGCTTATGGGCAGACCCCCGCCGAGCCCCTTGCCCAAACATATGATGTCCGGGACGACCCCGGCCTCGACGCTCGCCAGCCACGCTCCGCTTCGTCCGAGGCCCGTCCAAACTTCGTCGCACACGAGGAGTGCGCCGGCTTGGTCGCACGCTTCGCGGAGCGACGGCAGCAGCGTGGGGGGCGGCACGATGCAACCGCCGCGGCCCAGGATCGGCTCGACCAGCACTGCGCCCACGCCGCCGCGAGCGAGGGTGTTCGTGACGGCGTCCATGGCCTCGCCGAGCTTCGATTCGTGATCGGGGAACGGAGCGAACGTCACGTCTCCGTTGAGCTGCCGCACGAAGGGTTCACGAAAGCTGGCGCGCAGCCCGCACGCCGCGAGCGGCGCGTAGGAAAGCCCGTGATACGCGCGGTCGAACGCGACGATCCCCGAACGCCCCGTGGCCAGCACGGCGGTCTTGATCGCGGCCGTGAGAGCGTCGGCGCCGCTCGAGCCGAGCATGACGCGAGCGCCACTCGCCGGGTATAGCTTCGCGAGGAGCTCGCAGAGGACCACCTTGGCGTCCGACGGATAGACGTCGCCCAGCGCGAGCCAAAGCCGCTCGAGTTGCTCGTCGACGGCGCCCGCGACCCGCGGTGACGAATGGCCAAGAAGCAGCGCACCGAATCCCGCGGCCAGGTCGACGTATCGGTTCCCGTCCGCGTCTACTACGTTGGCCCCCTCGGCTCGGGCGTAGACGATTGGCGTCTGGTCGCTCGCGCTCTCTCGAGAGCGCGCGTCGCGGCGGGCGGCTACGGCGGGGGACTCGACTGCCGAGAGCCTCGCCGCGAGCGCGCGCGAATGAGGTCCTGGCGGACGCACTCGCACGTCTGGGAGGTTTTGCCCCGGCCCGGCGCTCATGGCCCAGCCCGCCCTCCAAATCCTTGGTCGTCCGCGGACATGATCTTCGGCGCTTTGCTAGTGCCGCTCGCAGCCCCACGATTGGTGCAACTGGGGAGCGCCACTAGTCGACGACCCGGTTCCGCCCGGCGCGCTTCGCCTGGTAAAGCTTCTCGTCGGCCCGTTTGATGAGGTCGAGGCTCGTCCGATCGTTGTCGAGGAGCATCGCTACGCCGATGGAGATAGTCACGCGAATCACTTCGTTTTGGAAGATGAAGCGGCTCTCTTCGATCTTCTCGCGCAAGCCCTCGGCGAGCTTTTTCCCGCCGTCGCCGGTGGTTTCCGGCAGGATGATGGCGAACTCTTCCCCGCCGTAGCGAGCGAGCACTTCGTCGCGCCGGATTCGCTGTTGAATGAGCCGGGCCACCTCCTTCAAGACATAGTCGCCCGCCAAGTGGCCGTGACGGTCGTTGATATTCTTGAAGTGGTCGATGTCGAGCATCAGGAAGCTCAAATCGCGCACGTGCCGTCTCGCGCGCATCAGCTCCTTGTCGAGCGACTCGAGGAGATACCGCTTGACGTGCACCTGCGTTAGACCATCGATGATGGTCATCCGATAGATTTCTTCGTGGTACTGGGCCTCGACGTCCTGTCCGCTCAAGAACTTGAAGATGGTGGGCCCGATCTTGATGCGATCGCCGTTGCTCATCCGCGCTTCGCGCATGATCTGATCGTCGTTGACGTATGAACCGTTCGTCGATCCGTCGTCCACGCACCACCAGGCACCGCTCCGTTGCTCGAAGTGCGCGTGTCTCCTGGAGACGCTGTCGCCCTCGAGAACGATATGGTTCTCGACGCCGCGTCCGATACGGACCGGACTTGCGTCGAGCACGAAGCGGCGCCCGAGCAGGGTCGGTTCCTTCGTGTAGATGACGACCAAACAGTCGTTGCCCTTGGGCGCCCCGTCGGGCCCGCTCAGGGGTTTCTCCACGACAGCTGTGACTCGAGTTTTCTCCTCGGACTCGCTCACGCGCCTGGCCTCATCATCGACCGGCGGCACCTCGAAGGGTGCGAGGCCGACAGTCGCTTTTTCCGAATGATACTTCGAGGTTATTGCCCGCGACATCGCGGGTCAAGGCGCCGCGAGGGCCCCCAAGCGCTGAACGAGCGTCGCCGACAGCTGGAGCGCGTGGTCGATCGCCCCGATTGGCGCGTGGAGGATATTGCCCACACCGCCTCTAGGGGCACCGAAGTGGACGAAACACTTCTGCGTAGCGAGCCAAAGGTCGATCCGGGGCTCGCCTCGAGCTCCTCTTGCCGCACGGGCGGCCCGTGCGAAGACGTTTGCCGGCACCGGACCGTGGTCGCGGGCCCGGACGACCGCCAGAAGCCCAATGCCGCGTTTTTTCAACGAGTGGATCACGCGCTCGGGACGCGCGATTGCGCAAAGAAGGCCGAGGCGCAATCCAGCGAGGTCGTCCCACGTTCGCAGGTTTCCTCCGACCCACACGCCGCGCGAGGCGGCGCGACCCCGCCATGCGCCGAACGTCCCCTCGGAGTTCTCGGCCATGTCCACTTCCGTGTCGGAGCCGTCGGCGATTGAGACCACTCCGTCGCAAGCTCGCAGGAGGATGGGTTTCGGGGCGCGCAAGTCTCCCCGCGGGGCGACCGCGCCGCCCCGCCCCCAAGGTTCTCTGGCGTCGACCGCAAGCAGCGCCAGCGCGGCCCGCACAGGAGAAGTCTGCGCGACTCCGTCGAGCACGAGAATGTCGGCCACCCGGCCGGCGAGTGCCACGGCATCCGAGCGGCGCGGCGCTACGATCACACGGATCCCGGCCGGACCGAGCGTACGGGCGGCCAGGAGGGCTTCGTCGCCAACTTCCTGCAGCGAATCGTTGGGGACGACGATCCGCGCCGCCCGCGGATTCGCACGATAGGCATGACCGACGAGCGCCACGCGAGCCCCGCGCGCTGCGAGTTCCGCGGCGCAGGCCATGGCCAGGGGAGTCTTTCCCGATCCGCCGAGGGTCGCCCCGCCAACTGTGATCACCCGCGTTCGAGGGGGAAGATCGAGGCGCCGAACGACCGTGCGCCCGGCTACGCTCGCCCAAGCCGTGGCGCAGGCGATGGCTAGCGGGCCGCGAAAGCGGGCTTGCTCGAGAGCGGTTTGGAGCAGCAGCAAGACGGACGCTCGCGCAACGAGGAGAGAGAGCTCACCGCCCGATTCCGAACATGAACGGGAACGTCGCCTGCGAGACGCCGTCACTGGCCGGGAAGTGCCAGGTTCGCACTTGTCGGAGCACGCACCCTTCGACGCGAGCATTGTGGAGCGTCGAGCCCGCGAGAGTAGCGCTCGTCACGGCGCCGCTCGGGTCGATGGTCCATGCCGCCGTCACGCCCCCTCGCAGCGTCGGGTCCTTCTGGGCTTCGATCTCGTGACAAGCCCGCAGCGCCCCCTGGTGCGCCACGACTACGCGACGAATCTGCTCCGGACTGAGCCCTCCGTGCGCGGCGCCGCCTCCGCCCACCGCTTGAATCCCGTGCTCGCCGGGACCGTTGCCGGCGCCCGTCGCCGCTCCCGCTCCTCCGCCGAAGCCGCCGCCGTGTCCCGCACCGGCGCCCGAGCCCGCTCCGAACCCGCCTCCGGTGCCAGGACCCCACCCCGTGTTCATCGCGCCCGATCCGAACATCACGCCGGCGCCCACCCCGCCGCCGCCCGAACCTGCGCCTCGAAGGCCCGTTCCGGGACCGCTCCCGAGAACCACGTTGCTGGAGTTGAGGCCGCCCAGCGCATCGGCGACCGTCCGAATCTCGCTGAGCGTCCTTCGAATCTCCGTTCCGGTGTCCGCCAGGGCTTCGCTCAAGCCGCCGTAGGTCGCCGTCGGCTTGAGCTCGCCCGGGACCTCGGTGTGCACCTCTTTTCCGTTGAGGCCTGCCTTGCCCTCTGTCCCTGCAATCTTCTGCCCCCCGCCGGGCTTCTTCGCATCCTTCGCGCCCAAGTCCTTTGCCTCCTTGCCGCCGCCCTTGTCGTCCTTTCCTGCGGAGGGTGCCGGTTGCCACTCGTCGAGGGCGCGACTCAGATGAAACTGGCTCGCAAAGTCGGGAATGAGCTCGGGCGGCAAGTGATATTCGGGCGGCGTCCAGTTGATGACAAGGAGACCGATGATGCCGAAGTGAAAGACGACGCTCGAAAAGAGCGCGAGGATAGCGAGAAAGTCGAGCGGGAAGCGCCCTCGCATCGGCTCGGCGGCGTCCGTGTACTGAAAAAAGATGGCGAAGAGCCCGTACTGAATCAGTCCGTGGTCTCCCGGAACGACGGGAATCGGGGCTCCTGCGTGCGCCAGCCCTTGGACGTTCTCTTCACGCCCCCGCAAGAGCAGCTTGCCGCTGATCGCGCCGCGCGCATCGAGCTCCCAACCTCCGGCGACGGCTCGAAGGGGCGTGGTCGACGCGGCGAGCCCGTCGGGCATCGGCGCGAGCGCATCGGCCCCTTCGCCCAACACGCAATCGAAACCGTGAACGAGCAATCGAACGCCGATGATCGTCGTTCCCCACGCGGCCGCGACCCGCAGGACAGGGGCATTGGGAGTGGCGATCGCGGTCATCAGAAGGTTGGCTCTCTTCTCGTCTCGGACATCTCGCGAAGAAAACTCCGGTGGCCCAGGTCGCCGGCGGCAAACTCCGCGCGCACTCGTCGCAGAAAATACACGAGCTGCGGACTCTTCAGACGGCCCTCGATGTCGATTTCGCTGAACTTGAATACGCGGGTGCCGCCGTCGAGCGTCTTCGCCTCGACCACCCCGGCGTCGTTCGCGGTGCCGGTGCCCGGCGTGGCGGCGGCTGTGCCCTGGACTGCGGGCTGGGGGTCGGCTGCCAGCGGCGGCTCCTTGGGTGGGGCGTGAGCAGGCCCGCGCGATCGGGCCGGCCCCGCGGAAGCGGGTCGTCGGCTCTGCGCTCGCCCGGCCGGGCCCGCGGCTATCAGCATGAAGCCGACAACAGCCGCGATTGCGATGCGCACCTTCGAACGACACCCCGCCATCGAGCCACTCTACCCCATTTGCGTCACTCCTCAGGCGAAAGGAAAGCCCGAAATCGCTACCCGCCGCCGAATGAACGGACGACAGCAGGAGAGGCTGCCGCGAACCGCCACTCATCTCCGGCGCGCGCCAGACCCATGCGCAGGTTGGCGCAGGTTGGCGCAGGTTGGCGCAGGTTGGGCGCGTCGCGCGGGCTCTAGTGACAGCCCCTAATCAATCGGGGCGAGCTCGGTGGCCTTGGCTCTCTCGCAGCGCCTTTCTGGCAAGGTAGGCGACAATCAACAGGTTTAGAACGAGGAGTACGGCGCGGACGGCGTTCGGATGTCGCAAGAGGACGACGACCTCGAGGGGGAGGAGCGACCCGGTCCCCACGACGACGACC
This sequence comes from Polyangiaceae bacterium, assembly GCA_049578005.1. GTDB lineage: Bacteria > Myxococcota_A > Polyangia > Polyangiales > Polyangiaceae > Palsa-1150. The sequence continues at coordinate 602 of JBAULD010000294.1, read as the reverse complement.
CAAGGCCCCCACCAGCGACCGTGGAGCAGGGCCCATCCTTCGACCAAGCTGAAAGACCCATCGGCGAGGAGCGCCACCGTGATCGTCCAGAGCCCGCGCCGGCTGGCGGCGCGAACGATGAGCCGCGCAAGCTCCAGGCTCCACGCCCGCGAGTGGTGCCGAAGCTCCGCCGCAAACCCGAGGAGTCGATCTCCGAGTCCAAATTGGATCGCGAGCATGATCGCGACGGCGAAGACGAGCCAAAGGGCTCCCTTGCCGAGCTTGTACGCGATGATCAGCCAGAGCAACTTCTCGCGTCGCACGCGAGTGACTCTAGCGCAGCCGTCGGTCGAGCGGACTCGGTCGTGCGTCGAGTGGACCCGGTCATGAGTCGAGCGGACTCGGTCGTGCGTCGAGCGGACTCGGTCGTGCGTCGAGCGGACTCGGTCGTGCGTCGAGCGGACTCGGTCGTGAGTCGAGCGGACTCGGTCGTGCGTCGAGCGGACTCGGTCGTGAGTCGAGCGGACTCGGTCGTGAGTCGAGCGGACTCGGTCGTGAGTCGAGCGGACTCGGTCGTGAGTCGAGCGGACCCGGTCATGAGTCGAGTGGACTCGGTCGTGAGT
>JBAULD010000293.1:0-2590 GCA_049578005.1 Polyangiaceae bacterium | reverse complement strand
CGCCGGCAGGCTGGCAAGTGGAGACACCGGATCAGCAGATCACGTGCAGCCACGTCGTGATTGCGAGCGGCAACGCGAACACGCCGCGAATTCCGTCGTGGCCGGGGCAGGAGCGTTTCGTCGGCCAGGTGCTCCACAGCTCGGCCTACCGAACCGGCGCGACATGGTCGGGTCGCCGCGTCTTGGTCGTCGGTTTTGGAAACTCAGGGGGCGAGATCGCCATCGATCTCGTCGAACACCACGCGGCTGCCGTGACCCTGTCGGTGCGAAGCCCGGTCAACGTGATCCCCCGCGACCTCTTCGGTATACCGATTCTTTCGGTGGGAATCGTCATGAGCCGGCTGGGCAGCGGCCTCGCCGACGTTGTCAGCGCACCGATCCTGCGAGCGGCGGTTGGCGACATTCGGGCGCTCGGGCTTCGCAAGCTTCCGTATGGACCCTTCACGCAGATCACGCGCGAAGGTCGCGTCCCCTTGCTCGATATTGGCACGCTCCAGCTCGTGAAAGACAAGAAGGTCGAGATTCAGGGCGGCATCGAACGATTCAGCGAACAAGCCGTCCAATTCGAAGGCGGCATGGAGCGGCCGTTCGATGCCGTGGTGCTGGCCACCGGGTACACGCCATCCCTGGAGCGGTTCATCGAGCCCGTGAGCGAGCTCGTGGACGAGCGCGGCGCGCCGCGGGCGAGCGGCTCCGAGGTGGTGCCGGGCCTGTTTTGCTGTGGGTTCAACGTTGCACCGACTGGGATGCTGCGTGAGATCGGGATCGAAGCGAATCGTATTGCAGCCGCCATCGCCGAGAAGCGGGTAAGCGCGCCCAACTCGGCTGACCTTCGGAAGCCGCTCAAGGACCGTTGCTCATGAGAGGACCAAGGGGCGGCAGCGAAGTCGCGGGGACACTGGCGGGACAGGAACCCACCGTCCATCGCGTTTGAGCCGTTTTCTCGGCGAATCTTCATGATTTGTCGGGGAGGCGGGATTCGAACCCGCGACGACGAACACCCAAAGCTCGTGCACTACCAGGCTGTGCGACTCCCCGTGGAGCCAGCCAACTTCTAGCATCCCGACTGGGCTTAGCCCACCGGGTCCTGCTTACGGGCTCCGGAGCCCGTTGCGCAGTGCGGCCAGCGCTCTCGGAAGCCCCATCGGGCTGGTCCGCAGCGCGACGTACACATGGTCCCGATCCGCTTCCAGCGCTCGGACGGTCAGGACGGGCGTGACGATCGCGAGCGCTCGTCGAAGGAGCGCGCTCTCCGCGATGGCAGGGACCTTCATGAGATCGATGACGATGCGATCCCCGTCGGCTTCGACGATTGCGGGAGGCTTTTTGGGAAGGAATTTCAAGAGGTTCCCCGGCTTCGACAGATCGAGGGCCCCCGACTTGATCAACGTCGCAACCGGTGTGTCGCTCTCGCCCAGGAGGGCCAGCTTGACGTCGCTCAACTTCATCCCGACGCGCATCACGTCGGGGGATAGCTCGATTTCGTCGACACCAATCGCGGCGCTTGCGCGGACGGGGGTGCCCATCGCGTCGACCGACAAGCTGACCCGAATCGCGGGCGGCGCGCTGCCAATGTCGATGTCGCGCGGCGCCTTCTTCGGCAGCCTCGCCTGCGACATCAGCCAGCGCACTCCGGAGATGGGCATTCCGAACCGCAAGGCCGTCGCGTTCACGGCGGCCTTCACGATCTCATCGGGATTCCTTCGCACGTAGTCGACGGCGGCGTAGAGGAGCGCGCGAGCATCGAGCATCGACCGGAGGCTAGCACCGTTGGCTTTGCTTCGTCGAAGCGTCAGCCCTTGACGATGGCATCCCAGCTATCCGCGATTTCCTGGGCCGTCCACACGCCGCCGTCCGTTTCCTTGAACCGTCCCGGTGTCTCGACGACTTTGAAGGCGTACATGCGGGCACCGGCCACCGCGAGCACGTGTCCCGTGCGATCGCCGCAGAGATCACTCGCGAGAAACAGCGCGGCCGGCGCGATGTGCTCCGGCGTCAGGGTGTCGACGCCTTGGAACATCGGCAAATCTTCGGTCATTCGCGTCTTCGCCAGGGGCGCAATCGCGTTCACCGTGACCCGGTGCTTCTGGAGCTCGATGGACATCGTGCGCGTGAGCCCGTAGATGCCGGCCTTGGCCGCCGAATAGTTTGCTTGGCCGAAGTTGCCGAGCAGTCCGCTCACGCTCGTCGTGTTGACCACCCGCCCTCCGCCACCTTGCGAAACCACCTGTTTGGCAAATGCGTGGGAGCACAAGAACGAGCCCTTCAGGTGGACGGCAACGACCGTGTCCCACATCGCTTCGTCCATCTTGAGAAACGTCTTGTCGCGTAAGATTCCCGCGTTATTCACCAGCACGTCGGCGCGGCCGAACGCGTCGACCGCGGTCGTCACGAGGGACGCGGCCCCGTCACCGGTCGCCACGCTTGCGTGATTGGCTACCGCCACACCGCCCGCCAAGCGAATTTCATCGACCACGCGGCTTGCGGCGGTCGCGTCGGCACCGCCGCCATCCCGTGCCCCGCCGACGTCGTTGACGACGACCTTCGCTCCTTCACGCGCGAAGAGCAGTGCGTGGGCCCGCCCGATGCC
>JBAULD010000292.1:0-5596 GCA_049578005.1 Polyangiaceae bacterium | reverse complement strand
GTCCTGAAGGGCAAATGGTGGGAGATGCTTCACGAACCGGAGCTCGACGCACTAGAGGAGCAGCTCGACATCAACAATCAATCTATCGCGCAGTACTTTCAAAACTTCATGGCGGCGCGCGCCCTCGTGAACGTGGCGCGCGCGGGCTATTTCCCGACGTTGAGCACCGGACCGTCGTTCACCCAGACAGGCACCGGCGCGACGGCCCGGGGCGCGGGCGCGGGAAGCGTAGGGACGTTCGTCCAGGCGGGCGCCGGTTCGGCTACGAGCAGCCTTTTCTCCATTCCGGTCGACGCGACGTGGGCGCCGGATTTATGGGGCCGCGTAGCGAACGCTGTCCGGGAGTATCGCGCCGCGGCGCAGGTGAGCGCCGCAGACCTCGAGAACGAGCGCCTCACGGAACAGGCCACGCTCGCGATCGACTTCTTCGAGCTACGTGGTCAGGACACGCTCGTGCACCTTTACCAGCGCACCGTGTCGGCCTTTCGTGAATCGCTCGCGATTACGCGTGCTCAGGCGGAAACGGGCATCGGCAGCGAGGAAGCGGTCGTCCAGGCCCAGGTCACGCTCGAGAACGCGGAGGCGACGGGGGTCGGGCTCACAGCTACGCGCGCACTGTACGAGCACGCGATTGCCACGCTCGTCGGAAAACCCGCCTCTTCGTTCGCGTTGCCGGTCCGAGACCTGACTACGCCGGTTCCTACCATTCCGATCGGCGTTCCTTCCCAGCTCTTGCAGCGCCGCCCGGACATCGCTGCCGCCGAACGCACGCTGGCGCAAGCGAACGCTCTCATCGGCGTCGAAATGACGGCCTATTATCCGTCCCTGAACCTCTCGGCGTCCGGCGCGCTCGAATCATCCACGCTCCGGACGTTGTTTTCGCTGCCTGCCTTCTTCTGGTCTCTCGGCGCCGCCGCTTCAGAGACGATCTTCGATGGCGGATTGCGCGACGCTACGGTCGCGCAGTACACGGCCCTTTACCGTGCCGACGTCGCGGCATATCGGCAGACGGTCTTGACGGCGTTCCAACAGGTCGAGGATGGCGTGTCCACGCTGCGGATCCTTTCGCAGCAGATTGCCCGTCAGCAGGCGGCGGTGGCGTCCGCACAGCGATACGTGGACATCGCGACGGACCGTTACAAGATCGGCCTCGATCCCTACCTCAACGTCGTCACCGCTCAGACGACGCTCCTCGGCGACGAACAGACCCTCGTGACCTTGCGCGTGAACCAGATGACCGCGGCAGTCCAGCTGGTCCAGGCTCTCGGAGGCGGGTGGGACGTCCGGCAGCTCCAACGGGCGTCCTGATTTCGTGGCATACTGCGAACCCGGGTGCTTGGCGTGACCCGCGCTCTATCTACGACCATCGTGAGCGCCGGCTCCGTCGACCTAACGGACGTCGACCGCCTCGGCGCAATTCCCGACTCCGTCCTTCGCGGACTCGGGCTCCGCCTACGCGCGATCGGTCTTACACCCCGCTTTCTCGCCCAGCTCGGTCGCGTGGGTGATCGCCTCGATGACGCGCTTCGGGCGCCCATGCGCATCTGGAATGCCCGACGGGCGCGCGAGCCCGCCGCCGCCGTGGCGCGCCTTTTCATGCTGCACGACGCGGTGACCGCCGATGAAGCACGGGCGGCCCTCGGTGAGCTCGCGCCGATGACCGACGGGGGGCTCGTCGAAGAGACCGACAGGGGCTTCGTCTCCCAGTTTCAATTGGCGCTGGCCGAGGACGCCTTCTGCTTCGGCGACTCGCCGGGATCGAGGGGCGACCCGGTGCTGCCCATTTGCGGTGCCACGCTGGACCTCGTTCGAGCAGCCTTACCGGGACGGCAAGTGAACAGCGTGTTGGACGTCGGCTGTGGGGCGGGCGCGGTGGCGCTCTTGCTCGCACGGACGGCACGACGGGTCGTCGCAACCGACGTGAGCCCCCGCGCCCTGGCGTTTGCGCGCGTCAACGCTGTGCTCAATGGCGTGACGAACGTCGAGTTCCGGAGAGGCGATCTCTTCGAACCGGTGAAGGGCGAACGCTACGAGCGCGTCGCCGCACAACCACCTTTCATCGCGCTCCGGGACGGGGTCGCGGCTTCGACGTTCATCCATGGAGGAAAGCGCGGAGACGAGCTGGCGCTCCGGCTCCTCACCGGTGCCCAGTCCCACGTTGCGCCGGGGGGCCGCGCCATCGTCCTCGCGGATTGGCCGCTGGTCGACGGCGACGAGATCCACGAGCGTGTTCGCCGCGCGTGCGGAGATGCATCTGCGCACGTTCTTGTCCTGCAATCGCCGGCAAAGAACATCGAGGACTACTGTACGATCCACGCGGCCGTGGAGCATCGAGAGCTCGGGGACGATTTCTCCCGCGCCGCGATCGCACAGCGAGAACACTTCTACGAGCAAGGCATCCGCGGCGTCGCGTTTGCCCTCGTCGTGGTCGAACCCGCGGGGACGGCTGAGGGGTGGACGTCGCACCTCGCTGTGCGACACACGAGCGATGTCCCGATATCGGCCGAGGCCGTCGACCGGCTCATGGCGGCACGGAATCTGGCCAACAGCCGCGGAGACGAGCTCGGAGGGGCGCGGCTCCGACTTCCTGACGGCGCTCGTCTCGTCCAGCAACCCATGCCGAACAGCCCGGATCCCGCGATCGTCCTTCACCCGCCTGCGGGGCGGCCCGAGTGGCCCGCCGTCTTCGACGCATCCTCGGCGGCAATCCTCGCGCGCCTCGCTGAAGCGCCCACCGTCTTCGGTGCGGCCCGCGCGATCGCGCGCGAGACGGGGGCGCCGCTCGAGGCCACGTCGTTCCGAGTCGCCGGCGTCGCTCGGGACGCTCTCTTGAAAGGGGCGTTGGACATCGCCTGGCCCTGACTTCCGGGGGACGCGAAAGTCCCAGTTGGGTCACCCCGGGGATCTCGGACCGTAGATCCACACCTCGCCCGCGGTCGATGAGTGAACCCTGAGGCATCGCAGCGGCCACGGTAGACGGCACCGCCCGGAGAAGGTGCGGTCGTATCCCAGAGTCCCGTCGAGCAAGCCCCGGAAGAGCGCGTGAGATCGATCGTCGGTATACTGCGCGAGCGCGTATGCGCCGGTGCCACGAGTGGGTCGCGTGGACTGCACGTTGGATAATTCGGTGGCGAGGACGATCGCGGCGGGCCGGCGCGCGCGAGGATCCATGAACGGGTCGATGATGTCGGTGACTCCGGCGATGGCCTGACGGTCGCTCAGCGGTTCGACGCCTGGGCGCGTGGAGACGAGTCCCCTCGGAACACGCGGCAGGAAGATCGGCCCCCCGTAAACCTCCACGGCGGTCCCGGCCGGAAGCGCGGCGAGGAAGCGCTCCGCCTCGTAGCGCGGATCGCGAATGAGCGTCGCGTCGAGCGATATGACTCCGACCACCGCCGGACCTAGCGCTGCCGCGCCGGCGAGGGCGAACGCGCAACGGAGTCGAGGCCACGCGCCCCAGGCGCGGTCGAACGCAAGACCCGCATAAGGTGCCAAGAACACGCTTTGCGGCAGGAGGAATCTGTGTTCGCTTCGGCGCACGGCCAGCGTGAATAGAACTGTGAACGACACGGCGGCGGACACCGGCACGAGCATCCGCGCCCGCCGCTCGCCCTTCATCGCGAACGTCGCGATGGCGATTCCTGCACTCGCCGCCAGAGCGACAGGCCAGGACGTGAAGTCGTGCAGCTCCCGGAATACGTCGCCGATCCACGTGTCCAGGCCGCGCAAACCCGGGGGATACGCGGCCCAGCTCTGACTAGCCGGCCCAGTTAGAAAGGCGAGGCGGCGGCGAAAACCCGACGGATTGACAAGCGCGCCCGAGCCGACGGCATAGAGACCCGCTGCAAGGAGGGTCGCGCGAATCATTTCTCGACGCTGTGGGGCCCTCCCGTGGAATAGGCGCGGAATGACGAACAGACAGGCCACGGCCGGCAAGAGCAACGCCCCGAATGCCTGATCCTTGGTCAAAACGGCGGCGACTACGAAGACGAGCGCGCGTCCTTCACGCTTCTCGCCGCACGCGATTCGGTCGAGCTCGACGAGCGCGCACGTCGCCCAAAACAAATAGGGAACTTCGAGGTTGCCGGTGTGGCCGTAGTACACGAGAGTGGCATTGGTGGCCGTGAGGACTCCGGCCAATAGGCCCGTGCGGCGTCCGTCCAGCCGCGTCCAGAGCTTCATCGTGGTCCATATCAATCCCAGTGTCATGGCGACCGCGACGGCCCGCGCGGAGAGCTCGATACCTGTCATGTAGAGAGGCTTGACGAGCTCTCCTTCCAGCGCGGAGGGAGTCAGTCCGACGCGCAACGCGGCAGCCACCATCCACGGCAGCGACAGCACGGTGAGGATGGCCATGTGCAGCGGCGGATACGTGTGGAAATGACCCGGCCAGAACGTTTCGACGATCGCACCCAAGCCGCACGATCGCGGCGAGATCGAGTCGGCCGACCATGAGTCGGTTCCGGGCAACCCCCACGTGATGCCTACCGCGAGGGGGACGAACGCGGCGACGAGGACCCACGTTGCCGGATCGCGACCGCTCTTTGCGAAACCGCGCGCGAGCGGCCCCTGCATCATCATCGGCCGCACGAGAACACCGACGAAGATCGGCAGTCAAGCTCGCATCGGTGGACTTGCGGCTCCCCCTCTTGCCGGCTCCCTTCCCATTTCGCGCGCTAGGAGCGACCGCCGTGCCCTGCGCAGCCGCGCGCGCAGGAAGCGCACGTCGTTGTCGTTCCCGTAGCCCGAACCGGGAGAATCAAGCCGAAGTCTCGCGCGGCACATCCAGTGCTTGATGTGCCGGACGGATGCACACCCAGAAGCCCCCCGCTCGACCGACGCCCCCCGTACTCCGGCGAAGAGCCACCAAGTGCCCGCTGCCGCTCGCGTGGATTCTTCCTGCCTGCATCGCCTGCGGAAGCGCATCTCCTTCGGGCTTCGACGTCGGCGGATCTCAAGGCGAGGCCGAGGCGGGCGCCCCCGGATTTGGAGCCGGCGCTCCGAACGCCGTCGGGGCCGGCGGAGCGTCGAGCGGAGGAAGCGGCGGCGGGCCGGAAGGAACGATCGTTCTGCGCGGCGCGGACGCGGGCACCACGCCCAGCTCCGCGGCCACCGGTCCGTCTGCACCCCCCACGAGCGTCGCCATCAACGACTGCCCCGGCAATCTATCGCCGGCGACGGTCAGCGCGCTTCAAGCGGGAGGCCCGGTCCCCGCGTCGATGAAGTGGCTTTACCCGTACGAAGGCACCGTATTTCCCGGAGGCCTCCCTGCGCCGACGTTGCAGTGGTCCCAAACGAGCCCGCCGGACGGCGCGTACTTGCACCTCCATTCGAAATCGTTCGACTACGCGGGATGCTTCGCCGGAGGGGATCCCCCAGAGCTCGCGATCCCGCAGACGGCCTGGGACAAGGCCTGGGAGCAAGGCACAGGCGTCAATGACCCGCTCACCGTCGAAGTGACGACGGTGACGGGAGGCATCGTCGCGGGACCACTACGCGAGTCCCTTTCATTCGCGCGGGGCAGCCTCAAGGGCGTCGTCTATTACAACACGTACACGTCCCAGATCGCCGGCAACAACGGCGCAGTGATGAGCAT
>JBAULD010000291.1:0-1944 GCA_049578005.1 Polyangiaceae bacterium | reverse complement strand
CCATTTGCGCGAGCTGATCCTCGTGCCGTGCCCGATAGCCCTCGGCATCCACGATGACATGTCGCCGGGCGTCGCCCGGCCGGACGACGACGCGTGCCGTCAGATACTGAATTGCGTCGAGCACGTTCCCTTTCTTGCCGATGATGCGTCCTGCGTCCGGGCCCTCGATCTCGAGGCGAATCTCGTCGGGGGTCCCTTCGCCGTCGTTCGGCGCAATGTTCACCTCGACGCCCATCTGCATCTTGCCGACGAGCGTCCGCACGAAGGACAGGGCCTTTCGCGTTTGTGCGTCGAGCGTCGACTCATCGACGACACTCGCCTCGGACGATCGCTCTTTTCGTTCTTGATTCGATTCTTGCTCCTCAGACACGAGCCTTTCCCTTTCGCAGAGCGGGTGCGCCCGCACCCGCATCACGCTTGCTCGACTTGTCCGGCTTTCCGGACGAGCCCTTCGACACGACGATGTCTCCCTTGCCGGTATCGGCCGGTCCGCCGGCCCGCGGGAACAGCTTCTCCATCACGAGCTGCTGCGTGATCCCGAGCACGCTGTTCGTCAGCATGTAGACGCCGAGCGCCGCCGGCAGAAAGAGCATCATGACCGTGAAGATCCCCGGCATGAGCCAGGTCATCATTTTTTGTTGCACCGGATCCATTCCCTGCTGCGGAACGATTCGTTGTTGCACGATCATCGCGGCCCCGAGAACGAAGGGAAGAACGAAGTACTTGTCCGGCGCCGACAGGTCCGCGAACCAAAGAAATCTCGTGTGGTAAAACTCCACCGCGGTTTGCAGCGTCGCGTACATCGCAAACCAGACGGGCATCTGCACGAGGGCGGGAACGCATCCGCCGAGCGGGTTTACCTTGTGCTTGCGCCAGAGCTCCATCATCGCGAGGTTCTTCGCCTGGGCGTCGTCCTTGAACTTCTCGTTCAGAACGTCGATCTCCGGCTTGAGCTTGCGCATGGCAATCGTGCTCTGGATCTGCTTCCACGTGAGTGGAAAAAGGAAAATGCGCAGGCAGATCGTGACGACGATGATCGCCATTCCCCAGTTGCCGAGGGTGACGTGATCGTGGATCCAGGTGATGACGGCAACGAGATACTTGCCGACGAAGGAAAATGTGCCGAGGTTTATGAGATCCCCGAGCTTTGGCCAGCCCCCCGCCGCCGTCGACAAGACGTCGCGCTCCTTGGGCCCGAAAAAGGCGATCTGCCGGTAGGTGGCGGAGTCCTTCGGCCCAAGTGTCCGCGCGGGATACTTGAGACGCGCCTTGTAAACGTCCCCAGCCTCGTCGTCGTCCGGCTTCTGCCCCTCGCTGAACCATTGTTCGGCGGCGACGTCGCACGACGGCTTGTCCCCGGTTGCTCCCGGGGCGGCCTCCAAAGGCACGAGCGCCTGAGCAAAATAGTAGTTGGCAATCGCCGCGTAGCGATCGATGAGGGGCTCGGAGAACCACCCGACTTTGAATTCGCTCGCGCCCTTGGCGAGGCGCTTGACGTCGCCGTCTCGTGCACACTCGAGGTTCGTTTGGAACGGCGAAACTCGCCCGAGCTTGCCCTTGACCTCCGCGTTCGTTCGGTAGGCGAAGACCTCGATCGAGGTCGCGTGCTTCTTCGGGGCGTCCGATAGGTTGGTCAACGTCGTTTCGACGTCGAGCTCGAAGGGGCGAACACCCGCCGTGACGCTCTTGACGATTTGAACCGTGTCGTCTCGATAAGAAAACTCGCAGCCCTTGTCTCCGCTACGCGCGAGCCGCCAGACAAAACGGTCGTACTGGACCTGGTCGTCCTTCGAGGGAACCGCGCCCGACTCGCGGACCAAAGTCCGCAGGTTGCGCCATCGCTCGATGTCCGGCGTGGTCGACATGTCCGCCGCGGCGCTGCTCGCGTAGCGGGCGTCCGTCAAACGAAGGTGCGTCACGCCAGCGCCGCGAGTCGACAGATCG
>JBAULD010000290.1:0-3021 GCA_049578005.1 Polyangiaceae bacterium | reverse complement strand
CGTGGCCCCTACCGCGGCCGTTCCGGCGGTGAGCCCCGCCCCGGCGCTCGGTGGGGCGACCATCGTGTGCCCCCAGTGCGGGCACCTGAACGCTCCTTCGAACCTGTTCTGCGGATCGTGCGGCTTTCGCCTCGGCGGCGCAGCCGTGCGGCCCGTGTCCGCCCCGGCGCTGGCGCCCCTCGTCCCGGAGCCCGCCGCGGGAAGTCTGGTGCTCACCGCGCTCCGGGCCGACGGCAGCGAAGCGGGGACGTATCAAGTACCAGCCGGAAGCGCCATCGTAGGGCGCGAGACCGGCAGCATATTCGCCGGTGACAGCTACCTCTCGCCGCGCCACGCGAGCTTCCGCAGTTTGGGCCTCGGCCGGGCTTCCGTGAAAGACGAGGGGTCGCTCAACGGCGTCTACAAGCGCCTGGCCCGCGACGTTCCGACCGAGCTCAGACCGAACGAAATCTTTCGCATCGGCCAGGAAATCATCAGGTTCGAGCAACTGGCCCCCCTTCCGCCGGCGGCCGACGGAGTCGAACGGCTCGGCGCACCAAGCAAGGGCTACGTGGGCCGCATCGCGCTCGTCATCGGTCGGGAAGAGACGGGCAACGCATTTCCGATTCCGGAGAGCGGCGTTCACCTCGGGCGCGAACGAGGCGACATTCTCTTCCCAGAGGATGGGTACGTGTCCGGCCTGCATTGTCGCCTGTCTTGGGACGGTCGAAAGTTGTTCCTCACCGATTTGGGCAGCTCCAATGGCACGTTCTTGCGCGTGGCCGACGCCGAGTTGCGCTCGGGCGACGTGCTGCTCATGGGCCAGCAGCTATTTCGCGTCGCGCTCTGACCCGCGCGGCGCGGAGTGGTAGGCTCGCACCGGGTGATGGGCCGCCAGCAGACAATCCGTGTCGTGGCCGCCGTCCTGGAACGGGACGGTCGGTATCTCATCACGCAGCGGCGCGCGAGCGCCGTGCTCCCTCTCTTGTGGGAATTTCCAGGCGGAAGGGTGGAAGAAAAGGAGACCGATGCGCACGCGCTCAAACGTGAAGTGCGCCATCGACTCGGGGCAGAGATTGAAGTCGGCAAGCTCATCTCGTTCGTGAGCCATCCGTACGACCATTACGTAGTCGACCTCTTTCTCTACGAATGCACGCTGGTGAGCGAGGAGCTCGAGGCAAAGAACGTGAATGCGTTCAGGTGGGTCACGAGCGCGGAGTTCGACCAGTATCCGTTCACTCCAGCCGACGAGGCTTCGATGAACAAGCTCTTGGGGGTCACGTGAACTGGCGTTCGGCCGCAATGGCACTTGCGCTCGTGGTGAGCGCTTGTTCGCGGGGTTCGACGCAGACGCAGTCGACGCAGGTGGAGCGGCCGTCTTCACCGTCCGCGTCGTCGTCCTCCGCGGCCCAAGGCACGCTCGCGTTGGGCGAACCGGTGACGTCTCGCTTCGTGCCGCTCGCGGAGATCGCACAGAGTCCGTCGCGCTACCAAGACCAGGTCGTGGCCACGAGCGGCCGCGTGACGGCAGTGTGCCAAGAAATGGGCTGCTGGATGGAGCTCGCGGACGAAGCCGGACAGGCCCACGTCAAGATGCACGGACATTCGTTTTTCGTGCCGAAGACGGCGGCAGGGCATGTGGCCCGCGTCCAGGCGAAAGTGCTCCGCGGGAAGGGAGAAAGCTGCGACGATTCACCGCCGCCGAAGCCCGTCGCGTCGGTGCCTAAGGTGGAGCTCGACGCCACGGGCGTGGAGCTGGATTAGGCTCGAAGGCAAGTAGGGGAGCACCACTAATCCGCTGGCCGCGGAGCAGCGCTTCCCTTTCCCCTGGTCGGATCCACGGTTGCGTGCGTCCTTCGGTCGCCTTCCGCCCAGTCTCGGTCGCGCGCTTCACGTGCTCGCTCGGGAGTTCGTCGGACTCGCTCCTCTTCTCGCTGAGAGCGGTCATCAGTCAAACTTGTTCGCGATCGGATCGCGCGGACTCGTGACCGAGTCGGGCGGACTCACGACCGAGCCGCGTCGGCTCGTGACCGAGTCGCGTCGACTCATGACCGAGTCGCGTCGACCCATGACCGAGTCGGGCGGACTCACGACCGGGTCGCGTCGACCCATGACCGAGTCGGGCGGACTCACGACCGAGTCGCGTCGACTCACGACCGAGTCGCGTCGACCCATGACCGAGTCGCGTCCAGGCATGACCGAGTGCGTGTGAACGGGCTAGCTCAACGCTTGAGCAGGCGATCGAAGACGTTGCGCCACCCGCCGGAGGAGGTGGGTGGCGCAGCAGTGACATCGGTGACCCGCAGGAAGGCGGCCGTTAGGTTGTCCGGCGTGCCGCGCTCATTGGCCGCTCGTATCAACGCGTCACATGCCTCGTCCGGCTCTTTGCCCGCTACGATTTCGCGCATCTGCGTGTCTTCGAGAACGTTGTAGAGGCCGTCGCTGCAAACGAGGAGGGCGTCGTCCTTCGCGAGAGGAAAGGTGATTCGGTCGATGGCCGCGATCAGCTCCTTGCCCAGGCTTCGCGTCAACGTCGCCCGGTCCACATGGCCTTTCGGGCGCATGCTCAGCCCTATGCGCCTGCGGTCCGCCGCGACGGTGTGATCCTTGGTCTTTTGAACGATCTGCCCGTCCCGAATGAGATAAAGGCGACTGTCGCCGACGTGTACGGCGTGCAAAATCCCCTCGTGCACGACGACGGCAGTCAGTGTCGTCGACATACGGCACAGCTCGGTGACCACGAGCGCTCGATCGTGGATCTCGATGTTGGCCTGCTGCGCGGCACGGTGAAGCCGCTTGAGTGCGCCCCACGAGATCGGGCTCTCGCGAAACGCGCGCAGCGTCACTTCGACCGCAGTTTGACTGGCGATTTGGCCCCCTTCGTATCCGCTGACTCCGTCGGCGACCACAGCGAGCGTGCAGGACTCGTTCTCGACGTATGTGCCACACGCGTCCTCGTTGGCTGGACGCTCCGTGCCGCAGTCGGAGACGGCCGCGACCAAAACCCGCCCGCTTTCGCACTTTTCGCCCGCGGTCATCGCC
>JBAULD010000289.1:0-5782 GCA_049578005.1 Polyangiaceae bacterium | reverse complement strand
CACCACATACTTGCTTTTATCGACGTGATAGTAGTCCATATAATTCCAGAACCACTGCGCCGCGAGGAGGGCATCTTGGTCTGCGGCCGGCGCGGTCGCGCTGTTGGCCGTGCCGTCGGCCAAGCGGTACTCGACGTTGCACACGATGAATCCGTGCTTCAAGAAGCGGTTGAAGAAGCTCGACATGCTCGACTTCAGAGCTTGGGGACGACTGTCGGTCCATCCACCGCCATGAAACATGATGACCCCTGGCAGGGTTATCGCGCTTCCGGGGCCTGAACCGGTCGGGTAGATCACGTCGAGCCGCTGCATCGGCGAGGGCCCGTAGGGGATATTCCCATCGACTTTGTAGCCCGCGCCCGGGGCCGAGATCGCTAGGGTCGATGTCGGATCCGAGACGGGAGGCGTCACCACGACCGTCGCGCCAGCGTCGGCCGCCGGAGACGGTCCGCCGTCGTCGGAAGCATCAGCGTCCTGGGCGACCGTCGCCGCCGACGAGAGGCTCGACGCGTCGGGCGCCGAACCGCCCGTTGAGCCCGAGCCCGGCGGAGCGCTGGAGCCACCGTCCCCGTTCGGCGCAGCAGCGGCCCCCGTCATTCCTGTGCTGGAGATCGGTGTCGCGCTCACCGCCGATCCCGTCGGGCCGGGCCCCGACGCGGTTCCCGTCGCGGTCGAAGGTGCGCCGTTTCCGGCTGAGCGCGACGTGGGAGAAGCGGTCGTCGAGCTCGGGCTGCACGCCGCGATCATTGCGGAGAAGGCCAGCGCCGCGCCCCGGCATCGCCAGCGACCGAGCGAATCCGGTGTCCTCACTTCACGTACTTCGCGAGCGGACTGCCGATCGTCGCGAGCTGTTTCGAGGCCAGCATGGCCCTCACGGTCGCTCCAGCTGCCCGTGCGTCGTGCTGGCGCCGCTGCTGCCCGCCGCCGGGCCAACTGCGGCTCCGGAGGGCGCGGATGCCGAGCAACACGGCTCAGGGGCGCGTCGCGACCTGTCCATTCGATAGCCACTTTGAATGCGTACACGGACGGGGTCAAGGTGTCGCCGCCGACGCCTTATCTACCGCCTGAGGCCTTCGGCGTCGATGACTATGACGGCCAGTAGGGGTCGAAAATTCTAGTCTTGATGTTGGGCTACGCCCTTTTCTCGGAAATGGAGCCCGACACGATCCCACGCCTTTTCAGCCCTTCTCGTCCACGAATCGTGTGGCGAAGAAATATACTGTGACGAAGAGAAGGGTGCTCGGGCACTGATACAGAGTAGAAGCGACATCGCGAGATTCGAAAGGCGAGCACGAAGCATGGCCACAAGACGGCGACGTCTCCTATTTCTCCCGTTATTGGCACTTCTCGGCCCCGTGGCCTGTTCGGGAGGCGGTAGCCCGTCCCCGGCCAACTCCGGACCCGCGGGCGGAGGTCCTTCCCCCGCCGACGAAACGGGAGGTTCGAGCTCTAGTGGGGGCGGCACCACGATAGCGACGGGCTCTTCGGGCGCCACGATGGGACCCAGCAGTGGGGGAACTCCAAGCCCGGGCGCATCCTCCAGTCCAGGTTCGGGTTCCGGCGCGAACTCAGGATCGTCCGGCGCAACGGGAAGTGGGCCGGGCGCAAGCTCGTCCAGCTCGGCGACGGGCTCCAGCGGTGGCGCAGACGCAGGTAGTGGCTCTGGCAGTGGCGGGTCCGGCAGTGCGCCCCCCCCTGCGCCGGGCACCATTCCGGCGGGCTATCCCACGCCTACCGCGGCCACGTACGCGATGTGCCAAAAGGTGGCCGTAGGCAGTTCGAATGCCTGCGCCGGACAGGATACGAGCGGCGTTTGCATCGAATGCCTCTTCGGCGGCTCCACGTACAACACCGCCCAGACGGCGACCGCGGAGGGGACATCCGAGGCGGGCAATTACCTCGTGACCGTGAACGTGGGCGGCGCTGCGGCGGGCTCGACTTACATCAGCGCGGAATCGGAGCGCGGCCTCTTGGCCCCCGTTACCACCGCGGCGGGACAAATGATCGAGTACGCCTTCGTCGTCAACGCACGCGCCATGGAGGGGCAGCCGAACCACGCCGGTGGGCCCGGCGGGTACCCCGGACTCGACCTCTTCTTCTATGGACCGGCGGCCACCCCCCCGCAGGTCTCGGCGGTCGGTTACCAACTCTTCGCCGCGGCGACCAAGCCGATCATGATCTACATGGCCAGCGACTCGACAGAGTGCGACCAAACTGGCGGCGCTTTCGGCGGCTGGGGTCAAATGCTCCCCGAGTTCTTCCTCCCGCCAATTGGAATTTCCAACTGGGGCAACAGCGGCGCGAGCTCGTCTTCGTTCTACGGGGCGTACTGGGGCGATATCAAGTCGCGTTGGACAGCGGGCGACTACGCGATGATCCAGTTCGGTCACAACGACAAGGGCGTTCCCGACGCGACCGTCCAGGCCAACCTGGAAAAATACATCACCGATGCGCTGGCGGCCAACGTCACGCCGATCATCGTTTCTCCTCCGGCGCGCGTGCAGTTCGGCACGGGAACGGTGGACGGCGACCAGTCGAGCCTTCACGAAGTGGCGGCGAAGGCCGCTGCTGCCGCGCACAATGTCGCGTTCATCCCACTCACGGACCTCGCGGTCGCTTGGTACAACTCGCTCGGCTCGCAGGCCGCCGCGCTGAAGTTCCACGCGAACGACTCCGACGCGACACACACCAACCTCGTGGGCGGTCAAAAGCTTGCCGCGTTGGTGGCTGGCAGCATTCAGAGCCAGAATCTTCCGTTGGCCAAGTACTTGAGGCCCGGCGCAGTCGAAGCGCTCAGCCCAACGCCAGTGCCCGCCGCGACCGGCGGCGGCTCCTCTGGGGGCGGCGGGGCCCCGACCGGTGGTGCGTCGTCCGGCGGCGGCGTGTCGAGCAGCGGCGGCTCGTCGAGCGGCGGCGGCTCGTCGAGCGGCGGAGCCGGAAACAACGGTGGAGGGTCGATGTCGATTCAGTGCGGCGCGACGACGTGCCCAATGCCGATGGCCTGCTGCGAGCCAATGTTGGACGGCGGCGGCGGGGGCGGCACCAAGTCCTGCGTGGTCGCGTGCGACTACACGACGCAGGTGCAGCTCTGCGGAAACAGCAACGACTGCCAAGCCGGCCCCCCGAACTGCGTCAACGGAATCTGCGTGAATTAACGGCCACGGCCCAGTCGACATCCGGCATCTATGGATGTCGAGACAGGCTCGACGTGACCGCGTCGTCGCGCGGTTTCCTTGTTGGATTGCCCTTCATGGAGAGAGAGCTTCGCTCCATTCGCGAATCGTCCAGCGCGCCACGACACCGTGAGAGACGAAGGGGTCCGCCTGCACGAATCTCTCGGCGGCATCGCGGGTGGTGAAGATGCCCATGGCGCCGCCGGCGGGCGCGTCGGTGAAGGGACCGACCATGAGAAGCTGTCCGGCTGAGTGAAACTGTTTCCACAGAGCGCGATGTGCTTCGAGGTGAAGAGGAACCTTGGAGCGGAAGTCGTCGGTGGCCTCGTAAAGCAGCACGTACTTCATCGGCGGCAGCCTACCACCCGACGCCTGCCAGCAAATCGAGTGGTGAGCCAGACTTCGTCGTGCACCGCCCAGCCGAATGGGAATGCCACAGAGAGCATCTGCCCACCAATCGAGATCGTACTCGCGCTTCAGTCGTCGGCAGCGCAGTCACGCGCTTCAAGGTGGGCGCAGCGTGACACCGGTCGTGGACCGGCTTCTGCCGGGTTGTCGAGACCCTCGGCCGGTGACCGGTTCGGACGCGGACCCAAGAATCGACGCGGCCCCGCTCACAAAGATCGCCGCTCGACGAGTATGGCGGTGAGAGACGCGCGCAGCGGTGCTGGAGCAGCCGGCCCGTCTCGCGCCTCTCCCGGTGTCCGGCAGACGCCCATGCGGGGCAGCTGACGCCGCCGGGGTGTCTTGCCTCCGACCCGCCTGGGGTCGACGAAAGAGGTGGTTTGTCATGAGCTCCAACCAGCCCATCTGTCACGTCCCGTCCACGGACCAAGAAGCCTGGCCGCCCTTCGAGGCGGGCACCACGGACCCTGCTCGGGGCGCTCCCGCCAATGACAACGCGACGGGGGGCCGCGGCCCGGACTCGACGCCCCTGCTCGCGCATCCGGACGTCGTTCGGTATGTGCGCGGGACGTTGCGCCGCTACGGCGTCACGGCGGCAAACATGGCCGACGCGGTCGCCGACGTCCAGCTCCGTTCACTCGAGGCCGCGCGCGCGCGGCGGATGCCGGCCAACCTCGGACAGTGGAAGGCGCTCGGCGCGACGGTCGCGGCGCGCTGGGCAGTCGACCGACTGCGCGAAGCCGAAGCGCACGACAAGTACGACGTCGGTCTCTGCGACGACGCGGACGCCGAAGACGGGCTCCCGCCGCGCAGGGACGACCGAGACCCGATCGATACCGAGAGGTACCTCGCCGTGCTGCGAGAACTCATGGACTCGGGAGAAATGCCGGAGGACGGGGCCGAGATTCTGTCGGGCGAAGCCGATCGGATTCCGCACGCCCACATCGGCGCGGAGGTAGGCCTCTCGAGGAGCGCCGTCCGCAACCGCCTGCGACGAATGCGTGCGAAGTTCCGCGCGCGGCTGGCCGCGCTCGGGATGCTCGCCGTCGCGCTGCTGCTCTTGCTCGCGGCGCTGCTGGCTCCGAAGGGAGATGTAGCAGCGCCGCCTCTGCGACGGCTCCCGGAGTCCCACCGTGGCCCCGATCCGGCGAAAAATCGGCCCGTCCCTGCGCGATCGAATCGCGTCCTTCCCGATTAAAATCGTGGACGGAGCGAAGCCGAGCCTCCGGAGCGTGTTTCCTTCCGGCGGGGCGTCGATCGTTCGAGCGCGGAGACGCTTTCTCAATGAGAAAAGACGCTTCGCCAACCGACAAAGACGCTTCGCCGGTTGGAAACGCGACCTTGTCAATTCAAAATGACGCTTCGCCAATTGAAATGGTCGCTCGACCGACCGAGCGAGACGCATTTGCTGTTGAACGAGACGCTTTGCCAACGAGAAATGACGCCGAACGAATTGAACCAGACGAACGGGCAATGAGAAATGCCGCTCGGCCAGCTGAACGTGACGCTTTACCGAAACGAAATGCCGCTTGGCCAAATGAACGTGACACTTTTCCAACGAGAAATGCCGCTCGGCCAAATGAACATGACGCTTTACCGAGACGAAACGACGCTCTACCAATTGAATGAGACGCTTTCGGCGTCGACCACCCCACCCGGCGACGGGTGCTTCGGCTGATACACGCCAATCTTGCCGCCACCGGGCAACGTGACCTGCGTGAGCGAACCCCACCGCTCTTCGTGAACGGGCGAGCAGGCGACGTTCTTCGCCTTCATGTCCGCGATGAACGCGCGGACGTCGTCGCACATGAGATAGAGCTCGTGCACGTCGTTCTTGTCGGACGGATGCACGGCGACTTCCGCCGGGGGCAGGGCAAAGATCAGCCATCCGTGCCCCGCGTCGGCGAAGGGGTACTTGAGCACGTCGCGAAAGAACGCGCGGTCGGCCTCGGCGTCCTTGCTGTAGACGATGACATGCGCTCCGTGGATCATCTTCGCTCCCGCGTTTGGGTTCTTGTCGACTTCACTTGGCGCATGGCATGGCGCCAGGTCCGAGGCAATACCCACCCTGGCAGTGCGCCGTCGCAAACTCGCAGTCCGTATCCTTGGTACACGTCAGCCGGCAGCCGGCGCCGCACGCGCGATACCCCGCGGGGCATTGGCCGCCGACGAGCTTGACGTCGAGCTTCTTCACGGGCGCGGGC
>JBAULD010000288.1:0-3896 GCA_049578005.1 Polyangiaceae bacterium | reverse complement strand
GCTTGGCGTCGGCGCCGGTCGTTTCGTGGTCGCGCCGAGCAGTGAACCTATCCACGGAGAATTGACCGGAACTCTCTTCGACCAGCTCGCGGGCCCGATCGCCCTCGCACGCGGGGCTCTTTCGGCCACGACGGGGGCTCGGATGACTGGAGTCGAGCGCATCGTTTTCGATCATCACGCCCTGGACGCTTACTTGCGGGCGACGCCCGAACCGACTCGCTCGCTCGTCCGGCGTTTGGCGCACGGCGCGACGCCTCGGCAAATGCTGCTCGAAGGCGAGGCGTCGCCCAGCCTGATCGAAGACCTGCTCTCGGACCTCGCGGCGCGCGGCGCCATCCAGGCCGTCCAAGGGGTGGACGGCGTCGACGTCCTCACCCCCGCGGTCGATGCGGCACGCGCCGTCCTGCGCGGCTCCCCCGAGCCGAAGCGATCGCTTCCCCCCAATGCGCGCGCCAGCGCACCGTCCCCACCCCCCCGGGCGATCGCGCGAGACGGGGAGGTCGCGCCCTCCTCCGGGACGGTCGCTCAGTACGAGGAAGTCGCCCCTTCGGCCCCGCGGGTGGTCGTCGAACGGGAGGCGAGCTCGCCGCCCCCGCCTCCGGTGGCTATCGAGCGCTCGCCGTCTTCGCTCGAGGACGCCGTGATGCGTGAGATCAGCGAGCGCGCGACCGATCCCGAGACCGCGCGTTCCGCGACCGAACCGCCTCCGATCGTCCGGCCGAGCGAGCTCCGACCGCGATCGTCCAATCCACCCGAGAACGCACCGACGTTGGAGGAAGCAGACTCGACTCCCGGGCTTGCATCGCTCCCGCCCGACGCAGTCGTGCCGGCCGAGGTTCCCCCGACGAACGAGGCGCCCGAGGCCCGCCCTGCGTTGGCCCCCGACGAAACGTTCGCGTCGGCGCCACCCCCGTCCCGGTCCCGCGAGCGATGGCCGCTGATCCTGGCGACGGGGTTGCTCCTTGCCGTGGTCGCGGCAGTCCTCTATTGGACGCGGCCGGAGTCCGCGTCGAATCCGGCACCGGAAGGGACCGGGAGCTCCGCACCCTCCGTTCTCGTGCCCAGCGCAACGACCGCCAGCGCCGCCGTCCCGAGCCCGCCGGCCGCGTCGAGCGCGGAGGAAGACCTTCCGCCCGGGGCCGAGGTGCCCGCCGGCTATGGCCTGCTCGAGGTCCATGCGCCCGAGAACGCGACCGTCCGAGTCGACGGGACCGTCGCCGGGTCGGGCCCGTTCGTCGCGCGCATTACGGCGCCGGGCTCGCACGAAGTGCGCGTCGACCGCGGCGGCCTCGAGTCCACGCAGGTCATCGAAGTGCACAAGGGCAAGGCCACGCGCGTAAGGTCTACGCTGCCGCCTTGAAACGCTACGCGTTCGGTTTGATCGTATCGGTTGGAATTGCGACGGCCAGCGGCTGCAAGCGCTCCGGCGATCCGGCTCCCTTGGCCTCGGCGCCACCGGCAACCGCGACCGCCGATGGTCCCGACAGCGCTAGACCCGCGGTGCTCGACGTCGTGCGCGACCTTGATTCATGCGCACTCGGACACCGCGGTGTCCTGCTCGATTTCGGCGACAGGTCGATGCACGGCCGGCTTCGACCTGGTTCCATCCCGCGCGGGGAAGAAGCCCATTTCTCGGACAGGGGATCGGGGAGCGACCAAGTCATCGAGCATGGGGGGGCGACATGGCTTCGCGTGCGCTCGCGGACCCTTTCGGCAAGCTTCTACTGGCCCGCCATCGCGACGGAGGCCGCGGACGGCACGTACGTGGAGGGGCGCGTCCGCAGCCTCGGCGCGCGTGCGGTCGCCGTGGCTGTCGACGGCAAGCCCGTCGGAACGTGGACGCTCGCGAAGGGAGAAGCGGCCACGGTCGCCGCTCGCGCCACGACGCCGATCACGCTGAGTCCGGGCGGCCACGAGCTCACGCTACGCTTCGTCGGGGGCTCGCGCGGAGGGGAGCCGCTCGCCGAAATCGACTGGGCGCACGTGGGTACGGGCGAGCCTGGTCCGACGTACTCCGCGCCGACCCGCCCCGACGTGCTGATTGACGCGAGCGTCGGGAATAAGTCCATGCGATCGATCTCGCTCCGCGCTCCCGGCTTCGTCCGCTGCTCCGGGTGGATACCGGCGAATGCGACCTTGGAGACCTCGCTCGCCGCCACGGGCGGGGGCGAGGCAGACGTCGAAGCTCAGCTGCTTCGCGACCGACGTACGCCCATCGTGCTCGGCACGGCGCATCTGACCGGAGGGGCCATCGCTTGGACGCCCTGGTCGGTCCCCATCACCGGGCTCGATGGAGACGGGGCTCTCGCGTCCGTCATGCTCGTCGCGAAACGCGCCGGGACGTCCACGCGCGTCGTGTTCGGAGCGCCGAAGATCGTCGCGGCCCGTTCCAGCGTCGCGCCCGCACCGCCCCCGGCGCGCGGCGTGCTGCTGGTCGTGCTCGGAAGCACGTCGGCCAGGTCGCTCGGCCCCTGGGGAGGTCCGCACGCGGTGCCCGAGTTGTCGCGTTTGACGTCGTCGGGGACGACCTTCACGGCCAATCGCGCGTCGAGCTCGCTCTCGACCGCCGTCGTCGGGGCCATGCTCACCGGATTGCCGCCGCAAGTGTTGAATCTCGAAGACGCGGACGCGCGCCTTCCACAAGGACCGACGACCATCGCCGAAGCGTGTCGTCAGGCAGGGATGGCGACCGCCATGTTCACGGCCAACCCCACCACGGGGGCGGCGTTCGGCTTCGACCGGGGCTGGGACTCGTTCGTGAGTCACGATCCGCTCGAAGACGTCGCCGCAACCAGAGTCTTCGAAGACGCCGCGACTTGGATCGAAGCCCACAATCGGGATTCGTTCCTGGTCGTCGTGGATGCCCGAGGTGGACATCCACCTTGGGACGCGAGCGCCGACGAGCTGAAGACGATGCCGCCCGCGGGGTACTTCGGGCTCCTCGAGCCGCACCGTGCGGCGGAGGCCCTCACCAAAGCCCGCAAACGGCCGGCGCACTTCAAGGAAGAAGACCGCGTGCGCGCTTGGGCTCTCTACGACCGGGCCGTGGACGCCCACGACGAGGCGCTCGGGCGCCTCCTGGCCGCGATCAAGGCGGCCGGTCGAGAGAGCGACACGGCGGTCATCGTCACTGGCGACGTCGCCGCCAGCGAGGCGCTGACCGTTCCTTTCGTGGACTCCGACACGCTCGACGAACCGCTCTTGGCGACGCCGCTGGTCGTGCGCTGGCCGGGGGCGAGTGCGTTTTCGGGGCTTCGCGTCGACGCTCCGAGCGGACCCGAGGACGTGGCACGCACGGCGCTCGCCGCGCTCGGACTCGCGGCTCCGCCCATGTTCCAAGGCGTGGATCTCGCCCAGGTGGCGGGGGGAGCATTCCAAGCGTCCGAGCGACCGCTGACAGCTACGTTCGGAGCTCACTTCGCGGTGCGCTGGGGGCCTTTCGTGCTCGTGGGCCTGCGCGATCGCGAGACGCGCATGTGCGATCTGTCGCTCGACCCGACCTGCGTGGCGGACGTCCGCGCGACTTCACCTCTGGCCCTGGAGCCCCTGCATCGCCGGGCGATGGACGCGCTGGCCCCGAGCTCGCCACCTCCATTTCCTCGGGAGGGCGCGGTCTTGGATCAGCACGCGACCGCGGCGCTCGTCCGATGGGGACGTCCGACCGACGAGCGGGAGGCAGAGGGGTTCTAGCGGAGATGGTGCTCGCTACCCCCGCGCGCTCTGGCTGGTCGCGGTGCTGGCGACTCTCCGTTCTGCTGCCGCGCGCTCGTCCTGCCTTTGACACCGGAGCGTTGCACCTCGTCGAGCGTCCCCATCGGGCGACCGTCGCCGCGCCGGTCTTCGAAAAATTCGTATTTTCCCGCCACGATCGATTCGCCCCCTTCCCGATTAATGAG
>JBAULD010000287.1:0-8487 GCA_049578005.1 Polyangiaceae bacterium | reverse complement strand
ACGCCGGGATCGCGAAGCCATCGGCGAAAAGCGCCGGGCTTCTAGGAGTCGCGGCGCAGGCGGCGGACGCTCGGGCTGCTGGCGTGCGGACCGTCCAGCAGCACGCAAACGTACTTGAGCAGCCGGTCGCGCGTGAACGGTTTCTTCAAAAAGGCGTTCGCCCCCGCCTCTTCGGCGTTCGCCATGTCCTCTGGAGAGCTGCGATCGCTAATCACCAGGACGGGCACGAAACGCAGGCGCTGATCGCTTCGGACGTACTCGCACAATTCGAGCCCCGACTCGCGCGGGAGCGTCATGTCGAGGCAGAGCAAATCGGGGACGCAGTCTGCCAGAACCTTAATCGCGCTGTGGTAGTCGGTCGCAAGCTGGACTTGGAAGTTCTTTTCGACGAGGCAGCGACGGATGGCCTCTCTTTGGGTTGGGTGATCTTCCACGAGCACCACGAGGCGCTTACTCTCCACTCGCTTGGTCTCCACGGATTGGTCTCTCCTGCCACTCTGCCACATAGCCGCCTTCGGGGTCGGAGGCCGACGCTAGAGCGTTCGGGATGCCGCACGAGCTCGGGGCCGTGCTCGCCGTGCGCCAGGCTCGCTAACTCGCACCGCGCCCCGTGAGGACGACCGGGACGGTCTTGAGGATGAGCTGAAAGTCCTGCGCGAGACTCCAGTGGTCGATGTACTGCATGTCGAGGTACATCCACTCTTCGAACGAGATCTCGTTACGGCCGCTGACTTGCCAGACGCACGTCAGCCCCGGGCGCACGGAAAGTCGCCTGCGCTGCCAGGCCTCGTACTTCGCAACCTCGCCGGGAAGGGGCGGACGCGGACCGACGATGCTCATCTCGCCTCGGAGCACGTTGATGAGCTGAGGTAGCTCGTCGATGCTGTATTTTCGGATGAAGCGACCGACCGCCGTGATGCGCGGATCGCGCTGCATCTTGAAGACGGGTCCGTTTTGCTCGTTCAAGGCCGCCAGTTTTGCCTTGAGCTCCTCCGCGTTGGCGACCATGGATCGAAACTTCAGCATGTGGAAGCTCCGCCCGTGGAGACACACCCGCTCTTGCTTGAAGAGAAGGGGGCCGCGCGAGGAGACCTTGATCGCCACCGCGACCACGACCATGAGCGGCGAGAGAAGCGCGAGCGCTACGGACGACGCCAGAATGTCGAACGTTCGTTTGACGGCCTGTTGAAGGGGCTTGTACCGCACACTGAGGTAGTGGACGTATCCGTCGGCGACCGCTCGCTCGTGCTCGGGGCGAGCGCGCCCGAAACGGAATCCGCACGCGGGGAGTGCAAATGGGATCCCGAAGCGCTCGAGTACGCCGATGGCGGCCTGCATCTCTGCGCGGTGCGGGTCCCGATTGCTCGCCAGATAGACCTCGCTGACGACGTGCTTCTTCAGGAGGTCTTCGAGATCGGCGGCCACTCCGAACACTTCGGCGGGAAGCCGATGGTGGACCGGCTCGTCGGCAAAGCGCAGGTATCCGAAGACGCGGCGATGGTCTTTTCGGTCGCTGATCTCGAGGCCGGTGTGTCGGCCGAGGGGACCGGTTCCCACGATCAGCACGTGCTCGATCGGCACTTCGCGCCGTCGTAACCAGCTCGTCGTCAACCTCAGCCATAGAATGGCAGGGACCGCGACGACCATGAACCGTGTGAGGTCGCTGCCCCGCGCATAGGGAGCCACAAACCAGCGTAGGCCTCCCATCACGACCAACATCGCGGCCAGGAGCAACATCGTGAGCGCGACGTCGCCAGCGATTCCGCGCCCGTTCCAAACGTCGTAGTGGTGAAGGACCCGGCCCCCCAGCGTCCACACCAGCATCGCTCCCATCGCCATGGCCGGGAGTACCATCCAGTGCCACGCGCTCGGGGAACCGGGCGACTTTGTCGCGACGGCAGACGCCACCATGAGGATCACGCAATCCCCAATGATGTTTATGCGCTGCACGGTGTGCTTCGTCATGGGTGCTTATGTAAGTAGGGAGACAGAGTTCGCTGTGATTGGCGAGCCCCCGAGACCGAGAAATGGTCTCCAAGAGGATCCCACCGAATAGCACGCAGGATGGGCTTGTCCACCCTCGCGGGAGCTTTCCCCCTCCAACACAAACAACGTGATTTGACGCAGACAGACATCGCGATGCTTTCCCTCGGCCCTCGCTCTCTCACGACCTCCCCCATTACGTATCTACCTCTCTACCAACCCGTTTACCCGCCTCCCCGCGAACCCCGCGCGCGAAATCACGAAAGCGAGAACGCCCAGGACGAGCCTTGCCACATGCTTTGGCGAGTGCAAGCGCCATGGCCTTTTTTGCTGTGTTTGTTCTCGCCGGGCTCTCGCCGACTTAGCCGGGAGCGCCTTCTTCCTCGAGTGGGCCGAGCACGCCCACGAGCATCTTCAGTGCGTCGGGCTCGAGCTGAAGAAACTTCAGCCCGACGTCGAAGCGGGCTTGCGCCCCTTCCGGCAGCGGCTCGATCCAGACGACTTGCGCCGTGTACGTAACCGGCGCCGCGCCATCAAGAAAGAACTCCAACTTGAGTAGCTCTCCCACCTTCAGCCGATCGTCGCTGAAGATCCGCACGCCCCCCAAGCTGATGTCGATGGGTTGCCTTTGCCGGGCCAAAAACCCCATGCCCGCCGGCCGACAGTAGAGCGGCACGCGGATTCGCCGATATTTTCGCCGCTCTTCTCCGGACATAATTGCCCTCAGGATAATTTTCGCACAACTTAGGGCACGTGCAAGCGGAGACCCTTGGGCGGCCAGCCGAATTGAAGAACTGGCAGCTTGCCCCTTACCGTGCCCTTCCAGCAGTTGCCGTTGCCGCAAACGTGGCGATGCCCTTCCAGCAGTTGCCCTTGCAGCAAACGTGCAAACGAATGCCGCTCGGCGGCGGAAAACGCTAGGCTAGGGCGGCCAAGTTTATCCGTTACTGCCGGGCTTACCGCCCGGCTCCTCCAGCCTTCCGATGGCCGTATCCGCAAACGTATTGAGAGTTTCCACGACCCTCCGACTGGGCGAACGAGTGCTCGTCCGGTGCGATGACGGCCTCCTCGCGACCGAGAACATACTCTTCGACGGAACCGACATCGTCCTTCACGCAACCGACCCAGTTACGGTGCGGGAGACGGGCTACATCACCACGGCTCGCGACGCCCTGGCGCGCCTAGCGAAGTCGGGCATTACTCCGGGGCTGGCCGACGAGACCGCTCGCGCGCTCTCCCCCGAGCTGGTCGCGTCGTTCGCCCGCAGCCCCGCGCTCGCCGCGGTCTTTCCCGAGCTCGGCGCGTGTGAGCTCTTCGACGGAGCACTCTACCGCGCCGCCACGAATACGTACGAAGGAGCCTGGCTGGACATGCAAGGGCTCGCGGCTGCCGTTCATCGTCGCGGCGCCGCCGTCATTCTTCAGGCTTTGCACCTCGCCGCCGCGCTGAACGAAGTCACGGGCGGCACACCTCTTCATTTGTCGACGGCAAGCGCCGCTCGAGAACGGCGTCCCGGCGAGCGCACGCACCGCCGCATCGTCATCGAGGATGCGACGGGCTTTCCGGCGGCGCTGCGCGATCTTACGTCACACCCGCGACGCGTCGACCTCGACCCGCAGCGGGACCGGCTCGTTCGAGACGCACTCCTCGCCCGTGTGCGCGAGCGAGCGACTCCGGACGCGACCCCGGAGCTCCGCGCCCACCTCGCTCGGCTCGAGACCGGGCTCGCCGCGGCGGAGACGCGCTCTACCGGCCCGCTCGCGGATCCCGAGCTATGGGCGATCGATCAGCAGCTCGCCGCCGGCGATACGCGCGGCGTTGCGGAGCGAATCGGCGAACTGGAGCGCGCGCGTGGAAGCAGCTCCGCGCTTCGATATCTGCGTGCCCGGGCCGCACTCGTCGATGGCAACGAATCGCCCATCACCGTCGCGCAGGTCCTCTCGGCGATCGCGGCCGAAGACGGCAGCTTTCACGAGGCGGAGCTCGGAGCCGCGCGCTCGTGGCTCGCCGCCGGCGAAGCCAGCTATGCCCGCCACTTTGCGCGCCGTCTTGCGGAGGACGTGACGGCACGGGACAGCGAACGGGTGCTCGCGCTCGAGATTCTGGATGCAACCTCGGCCACGACGCGCTCGCAGGCGCCGCCGCCGGTGGTGTCGCGCGACCCCGATCCACCGCCTATCGACGCGCGGCTTCCGTACGCCAAGGTTCCGTCCGCCGCGTACGCCATCCCCCCCGTAGAGGCTCTCCCCCCGGAAGCGACGACGCGGGGCGCGTCGCTCCCGCCGGTCGCTACGATGCCGCCGCCCGTGGACGCCGGCGAGGCGCGGCCGATGGATCGCGGCACGCGTATCCGCTACGAGCCCGAGCTCGTCGAATCGCTCGCGCTCCCGATGGGGGCGACCGAAGATGTGCTCGCCGTCGGCGATTGGCCGACGACGCCGATTCAGGCGCGCACGGCAATGACGCGGCTCGCCCGCTCGCTCGCTCGCGACTTCCGCCTCTGGTACGGGACGACTCTGCGCTGCAACGTTCTCGCGGTCGACGCAATGCAGCGCCATCTTTCGCAACGATATGCGGGGGCCACGCTCGAAGACCCGAAGGTAATCTCGGAGCTTCAGCGTCACGGGGCTCTTCTCAGCGAGATTCTCGCTCGCTCGCTCGGAGGCGATTGGGTCGACATTGCGCCGACGGAACCAGGATATTGGGCGATGTTCGTCCCGCCCGCGACGCGATGCTGGCCTATCGGGCGCGTATATCGCTTCTTGGCGCTCGGACAGACCGAGCGTGACCTCGTCAGCTACTACCTCGACCTCGAAGCGCGCCGCAAACGTTGACCGCGCCGCCGGCCCACGCCCTATCGCGACGCAGCTGCGCTCGCGACTCTGGGCGACAGAAACCTCTCGATGCTGCGCCGGATCGAGGCAACGCCGTACCCGTGCTCGACGGGTACGTACGGCACGTCGCGTCCGGCGCATGCCTGAAGGAGCTTCTCGTTCGTCGAGTGCGATACGAATCGCAGCAGCACGAGGACCAAGTCGTATCCGCCGGACGTGATCCGCGCCTCGGCGCTCTGGGCCTTGCGCGGGTCATCCGCGGACCACACGAGCTCGCGCATGGCAAACGCGCGTTCCACCCGCACTCGCGCGCTTTCGCGCGGCGCGCCTCCCACCATCAGGACCGTCCGGTCCCGCACGAAGGGCCAGAGCGGCCACTCCGGCTCCGGACCGGGGCTCTCCCGCTCTTCGTCGTCATCGTCCGTTTCGACACTGCGTCTCGCCTGGACCGGAGCGCTCCTCGAGATGGGCGCGTCGTCATCGTCCCGCGCGAGCCGACTCCACAAGTGGTGCGAATCGGCCGCCCAAGTCCCCCCTTTCGGCTCGTGATCGCGGCTGAGTCCGTAGACGGCGCCCGGGCGGTGCTCGCGGGTGTAGTCGCGGATGATGCCGAGGAGGCGCCCGACCCGCTCGCGCATGAGGAGGTCGCTTCCGACTGCCGCACGGACCGCGTTCAGTCGTGCGGTGACCAGCCGTAAATACGACCGCTGCACATCGTTCGGGAGCAAGCGCACTTCGCGGATCGTGTCCTCGGAGGTTCCCTGTTCCAGGCGATCGGTCTCGAGTTCGCGTTCCTCGGCGCCCAGATCGGCGGGCGGTGGCCCGATGCGATCGAGCAGCGCATGCAGCACGACGGCGACGGATACCTGCGGAGTGGCGGCGCGTTCGCGGTATCGAGCCGCCCACTGGCGAACATCGTGCTCGCTCACGGAAGGCCGGGTCGTGACAAGCGACGAGGTGGAAGACTCGGGCAGAGCGGCCGTTTGCGCCGCGTCCGCCGAGGACTGGCGGAGCGCGCGCGCCAGCGTCTCTTCCCCCACGCGGCGCACGAGTCGTTCGTACTCGGACCAAAGCTCGGCGAGCAGAGCTGCCGCCCCGGCCGCGCGGCGGGGATGGGCCGCGAAGGCCGCGTACATTCTAGTGATGGAGTCGTGTACCCGGAGGAGATCGGGGAGCGACTCCGAGCCTTCGGAGTCGGCGCCCTCGTAGGGTTCGTCGAAGAAGGCGCTGACGCGGTCCGCTAGGTCCACTCTTTCTAGAGTAGCGCGTGACGTACTAGTGTCGCCAGGGCCACAGACCCGTTAGGGTTTCCGCTGGCCGACGGACGATTCTTGCTGGACTGCGCGAACGTTCACGAATCCGACCTTCGCGCGAGATGCGGCCGTCACGGAGGGGCGGCATCTTTGGGAGGTGCCGCGGCGCCTGCCGCTCCTGTCGGTGGCGTTCGCCGCATTCGCTGCGCGCGCGCTCGTCGCGTTCGTCTTGCTCGCATTGATTGCAAGCTCTCGCGGCTTGGCCCAGGAGAGCGACCGCGCCGTTCCGAGCGTGTTTTTCATCGCAAAGAGCGAGAATCGGAATCAGGTCCACTACGGCATTCGGCTCGACGCGGCGTGCCGACCCGCCGGGGATACTCCCGTCTTCGCGTACTGGCGAATGCTCGAGCGGGGTCCGCTCGCGACCGAGCCACTGCTCGCTCTGGAGCAGGGGGCCTATGGCGTATCTGCGCAGCGCGTGGCTGCGCGCAACGCTTCGGGCGGCACTGTCCTCGTGACACTCAACGCCCTGCCGAAACGTCCGGTATTCATCGAGTCGATCGCGGTCGGCGCCACCTGCACGGCGACTGCGAGAGCGACAATCAACGGGGTCTTTGCCACGCTGACCAGCGTCTTCGTGCAGCTCCGCTGGCCCTTCGGCGTCGACTCCCTGCTCATCTCGGGACGTGCGTCCGATGGCCGGTTGATCCGCGAGCGGATCACGAACTAACGCCTCCAGCCGTGGACCTCACTCGAGCGCAGCGCGCATGATTTCGAATGGGGCGGCCACGCCCAACCACAGCTCGAACGCGAGCGCCCCCTGCCGCGCAAGCATTCCCAGGCCGTCGTCCGCGCAGAGACCCCGCGCGCGCGCAGCGCGTAGGAACGCAGTGTCTCGGGGGGCGTACACGACGTCGACGGCGACGGCGATCGCCGGAAGTGATCCCCACCCGACGACGTCGGCGACCGCCGTACCGGGGTCCGCACCCTTCATCCCCGCGCTCGTCGCCTGCACGACGGCAATCGTTTCGCCTTCGCTGGCGGACGAGGCGACCCACGGCTGAGGCGTGATCGCTGCCGGCGCCTCGCGCACGAACCGGTCACGCCGGGAGGCGTCGTCGAAGGCGCGTGCCCGCACCATGATCTCACGCGCTCCGAGCTTGGCGCATGCCGCGACGGCTGCTCGTGCCGCCCCCCCGGAGCCGAGGACGAGAGCGCGCCCCATGTCCCACGGGGCGGGCTGCGCGAGCGACCCGTGCATCCGTTCGAGCTCCGCAGCCAGAGCGGGCGCGTCGGTGTTGTAGGCCCTCACGCGTCCCTCGGGCGACCGGACGAGGGTGTTGGCGGCTCCGACGATTCGTGCGCTCGCGTCGAGCTCGTCGACGAGTCCGAGGACCCGCTCTTTGTGGGGTACGGTGACGTTGAGGCCATCGAACCGGCCCGTGCGCAGGGCGTCGACGATCCCGGGGAGTTCGCTCGCGGTGGCCCGCAGCGCCTCGTACGTGTGCGGAAGGTCGAGGGCGCGGTAGGCCGCGGCGTGCATCGCGGGACTTCGCGAGTGGGACACGGGATCGCCCACGACGGCAAAACGGCGCGCGGTCACTCGGTCGGCTCCTCGCCCACGGCCGCTTCGGCGATCGGCTCCGTCGCGGTCACGCTCGCGTGGACGATGCCGTCGCGGACGCGTACGTGAATCGCCTCGCCCGCGTCCACGTCGTCGTAACCGCGGATGGCTCTCCCGTCGTCGCGCGCGGCGATCGAGTAACCCCGCGCGAGCACCTTCAGTGGGCTGAGGGCGTCGAGGCGGGCCGCGGCCTGGCGCGCCGCTCCGGCGCGGCGATCGAGCGCCGCGTTCCAGATGCTGCCGAGCCGATTGCTCAGTTTCGTCAGCTCTGCGCGCTCTCGTCCGATGACGGCGCGTGGATGAAGGTACGCGAGTCGATGCTGGACGCGCGAAGCGGCGTCGCGGCGGCGGGCGAGCGATCCCCGGGCGCACGACGCCAGTCGCGCGACGCGGTCGTCGAGCGTTTGCTGGTGCGAGGCGATCGCGAGGCGCGGGTCGCCCAACCGGCGCCCGACCCGGGCGAAGGCCACGTGCCCCTCCGAAAGTCGGGCGCTGATGGCTCGCGTGAGGTGAAGCGTCGTGCGTCGGAGCAGCTCGAGCCGCGCGGCCCGGTCCGGCACGACGAGTTCGGCGGCCTGCGACGGAGTCGCGGCGCGTGCATCGGCGGCAAAGTCCACGAGCGTGACGTCGACGTCGTGCCCCACCGCGCTGACCACCGGGACCCGGCATGCCGCGATGGCACGGACGACCGCCTCGTCGTTGAACGCGCCGAGATCGTCCGCCGAGCCGCCTCCCCGCCCCACGACGATGACGTCCACGCCGCGCACGCGCTGAAGCTGCGAGAGTGCGCGGC
>JBAULD010000286.1:0-4882 GCA_049578005.1 Polyangiaceae bacterium | reverse complement strand
GGCGAGGACCGCCCGCTCGAGGACGTTCTTGAGGCCTGTTTGGAAATGGCTGTTGACGTACGCGAGCCCCAAAACGCTTTCGTCTTCACGGAGCGCCACGTCGCAATACCGTTCGAGCGTCACGCGGTCCATGGTGAGCGTCCCAGTCTTGTCGGTGCAAAGAACGTTCATTGCACCGAGGTTCTGGATCGCGTTTATCCGCTTCACGATGACTTTTTTCCGACCCATGGCCACGGCGCCCTTGGAAAGGCACACGGTCACGATCATCGGGAGCATTTCCGGCGTCAGACCGACGGCGACGGCCACCGCGAAGAAGAACGCCTGTCCCCAATCATGCTTGGTGAGACCGTTGATCACGAAGACCAGCGGCACCATCACGGCCATGAAGCGGAGCATGAGCCAGGTGAATCGGGTTATGTCGCGATCGAACGCGGTGGGCGGAGGCTCTTGGCCGATCGCCCCGGCCATTCCCCCCAGATACGTGTCCTTGCCGGTCGCCACGACCACGGCGCTGGCCGAACCGCTTTCGACGCTCGTCCCGAGAAACGCGATGCTGGTGAGCTCGATCGGCGATGTCGACGCCGCATTTTTCTCGAACTCGAATTTCTCTACGGGGAAGCTCTCGCCCGTGAGCGGTCCCTGAAGCACGAAGAGATCCTTCGCCTGGACGATCCGCACATCTCCGGGGATCATGTCGCCCGCGGCCAGTTGGACGACGTCGCCCGGAACGAGCCGCGCGAGGGGTATTTCCTGCGGCGCACCTCCGCGCCGCACCGTTGCGGTGACCGAGATCATCGCCTTGAGCTTTGCCGCCGCGCTGTCCGCCCTGGACTCTTGGACGAGCTTGAGCCCGACGCTCAGCAGAATCATGCAGAGCATCATCGTCCCTGCGCGTGGGTCGCCGGTCGCAAACGAAACCGCCGAGAGCACGCCCAGGAGGATGACGAGCGGGTTGAGGATCGCGTGCCACAGCAACTTCAAGAGCCCGACCCGCTGATCCTTGGCGAGAACATTCGGGCCATGATCCGTCAGGCGGGTCTGCGCCTCGTCGGCCGTCAGCCCCTCAGGTCGCGTGCCGAGGAGCGCGTAGACACCCGCCACGTCTTTGGCCGCCGAATCGACGACGACCGGCGAGACGCGAATCGCATGTTTCTCCCGCTTTCTCGACGCGAGCAGCTTCTCGGGGAGGACGGCGGCCATGCGCAGCTCGGTACGCGTATGCCCGCACCGTCGTGTGGGTGCGAGCAAGTCGCGGCTCTTGCTTACGTTCGATGGCGGCGCGCGTCGAGTGCGTTTTGCGAGCGGGCGGCCAAGACTCGCATTTTGCGACGGGAGGCTCGAGCGGACGAGGCGCCGGAGATGAAGACGCTCCGAGTAGCTTTCACACCGCGCAGGCTGGGCTCGGCGTAGCCCTTCGCCCAGATGGAGCTACTTACCGCGCGCGGTCGGCGGCTTCCGGGCGACGCCTCATCAAGTCGTGGACGACGAGGGAGACGACGTCGAAGTCGATTGCGTGGCCTGGTTCAGGATGCCGAGGGCATTCTGAAACGCTTGCTGCACCTGGCTCGATTGGCTGCCGTTCCCCATACCGCCGCCGTGATGATGATGGTGACGGTGGGCGCCTTCGCTGCCGCTTGCAGCCTGAGTGGCTTGAACGGCCTGCGCCGTTTGCGTGCCTTGCGCCGGCTGCGCGGGCTGGAGACTGCCCGTTTGAGAAGCTTGGTTCAGCTGGTTGGCGAGGTTGCCCAGGAACTTCGCCTGAGGGCCGCTCGCCTGGCTCGCGGCGTTCTGGAAACTCGTCGCAAGCTGAGCGGCGACGGCCTTGAACTGCGTGGGATCCTGCTGTGAGAGCTGCTGCAACTCGCTGAAGAATTGAGCGGGCGTCGATATCGAGGCCGTCGCGGCTCCCCCTGCGGGCGGAATGCTGCCCGCACCGGTGTTGGACGTGCTTATGGCGCCTACATTCCCCACATTCGTCAGCGGCGAGTTGCTCAAGTTTCCATAGAGATTATTGATGTTCATTGACTGCTCCCGTGATGGGCGGCATACATGCGAAATGCAGGCCCGGATGGCTGGCACAATGGATGAACGGCGACGAAACTGGATACCTTGAGAAGATCTGGCTGAACGGAGTCGCATTTGCGACGGACCGCGCCCCCGCAGGTACGAGCCGAGGGGGACCCGTTTGCCGGAACGGCCGCCCCTCCCCGAAGAGTCGCGACGTTGACGCGAGCGCCGAACCTTTGACGCCGAGACCCCACTTTTCGGCCGGTTTCGTTTCCGACCGACGGTCGATTCACGCCGACCAACCGTCCGCCTGCATACCCGCGGTATGCTTCTATCCGTTCTCCCGCGCCGGGCGACCTCAGGAGCCACCGACGTACACGTGCGTGGCGAGGGGCCGTGACGAAGCGATATCCTCGGGTCGAAGCTGAACGAAAAAAAATGAAGAAGCGTGCGCCGTGGATCGCCTTGTTGGTCGTGCTCGTGGCGGGCGTCGGCTACGGGATTTATCGCGCCAAACACCGGCCTCAAGAGGTGCAGTACAAAACTGCGCCGGTGGAACGCCGACGCATCGTGGGGCGAGTGACTGCAAGCGGGACGCTTTCGGCGCTGGTGACGGTCCAGGTGGGCACACAGGTATCGGGCCGCATCCAGAGGCTCTATGCAGACTTCAATTCATCCGTGAAGAAGGGCGAGCTCGTCGCCAAAATCGACGCGCAAATCTTCGAAGCGGCCGAACAGCAGGCCGAGGCAAACTATCTCTCCGCAAAGGCCGGCGTGACGACCGCCCAGGCCAGCGCACTCAACGCCGACAAGCAGTACGCACGCACGAAAGCGCTCCGCGATCAAAATCTCGCCTCCCAAGCGGATCTCGACACGGCCGAGGCCAACGTCGCGACGGGTCATGCGGCCATCGACGCTGCCAAGGCCGGGCTGGCGCAAGCGCTGGCGTCGCTGCATCAGGCCCAAGTCAACCTGTCTTATACGAACATCGTTTCGCCGATCGACGGCGTCGTGATTTCCCGCAGCGTCGACGTCGGCCAAACCGTGGCTGCGTCGCTCTCGGCGCCGACGCTCTTTACGATTGCTCAGGACTTGACCAAGATGCAGGTCGACACGAACGTGGCCGAGGGTGACGTCGGAAGGCTGCAGGTCGGCATGAAGACCTATTTCACGGTCGACTCGTTTCCGGGTGAGCGGTTTCTCGGCAAGATCCGGCAAATTCGAAACGCGGCGACGACCGTTCAAAACGTCGTTACGTACGATGCCGTCATCGACGTGGACAATCTGGACTTGAAACTTCGTCCTGGGATGACCGCCAACGTGACCGTCGTGTACGCCGAGCGCAGCGAGGCGCTCGCGGTGCCCAACGCGGCGCTCCGTTTCCGGCCTCCACCGTCGCTTGCCGGCAAAGCCGCGACGATCGACGATTCACACCGGCGTTGGCGGGGACCATCCGCGTCGTCCGAGCCCGACGCTCGCGAAGCACGCGAAGCACGCACGGTCTGGGTGCTGGAAAACGGCGCGCCCCACCCGGCAACGCTCCACACGGGGCTCAGCGATGGATCGGTCACCGAAGTCGTCGACGGGGAATTGAACGAGGGCAGTCAGGTCGTGGTCGACGCGGTGTCCCCGGATGGCCCCCCCGCGCCGGCGACGACGGGCGGCGCGCCTTCGATGCGCCGCATGTTCTGACGAGTCCGATGGGCACGCCGGTCATCGAGCTCTCGGATGTCACCAAGATTTATCGAACGGGCGACGTGGAGCTGCGTGCGCTCGACGGCGTGTCGCTACGAATCGACGAAGGCGAGTTCGTCGCCGTGATGGGCTCTTCCGGCTCCGGAAAGTCTACCCTGATGAACATCGTCGGGTGCCTCGACCGGCCGACGACCGGTACGTATGTCCTCGCCGGGCGGGGCGTGGCCGGTATCCGTCGCAACGAGCTCGCGAGGATCCGCAACCGAACACTCGGCTTCGTCTTCCAGCAGTTCAATCTGCTGGCGCGCACGAGCGCGCTCGAGAACGTCGAGCTACCGCTCGAATATGCCGGTCTCAGCGCCAAATCGCGGCGCAAGAAGGCGACCGATGCGCTCGCGCGCGTGGGGCTCGACCATCGCCTCGAGCACCATCCGAATCAGCTCTCGGGCGGACAGCAACAGCGCGTGGCGATCGCGCGCGCGATCGTCAACGACCCGAAGGTCATCCTCGCCGACGAGCCGACCGGCGCCCTCGACTCGCGCACGAGCATCGACGTCATGGCCATTTTGCAAGAGCTCTGGCGATCGGGCATCACGGTCGTGGTGGTCACCCACGAGCCGGACGTCGCGCGGTTCGCCTCCCGCGTCATCGTGATGCGAGACGGGCGCATCCTCTCCGACCGGACGCAAAAGGCCGCCCGCGCCGAGCCGGCCGAACACGACGGGAGCAACACGTGAACCCCCTGCAGACCCTCCGAGTCGCTCTTCGCGCCATCCTGCGAAACAAGCTCCGAGCGTTTCTCACGACGCTGGGGATCGTCATCGGCGTGGGGGCGGTCATCGCGATGATGGCGATCGGCGCGGGCGCCAAGCAGCGTGTCGAAGAGGCGTTTGCCGCGATGGGGACGAACGTCCTCATCATTTTGCCCGGATCGACGAGCTCGGGCGGGGTGAGAGGCGGTTTCGGCTCGATGCCGACGCTCACCTGGGACGACCTGGCGGCCATTCGCGGGGACGTCGCCACCGTCAAGGCGGCCGCCCCGACCCTGCGCTCGAGCATGCCGGTGATCAGCGAAGTCCAGAATTGGACGACGAGCATCACGGGTACGTCGCCGGAGTACTTCGACATTCGCAATTGGCCAATCGCGCTCGGCAGCCCCATTGCCCAGTCGGACGTCGAC
>JBAULD010000285.1:0-9763 GCA_049578005.1 Polyangiaceae bacterium | reverse complement strand
GGTCGAAGCTCTTTCAGGCGACATGGGGCCTGTGGTCGATCCATTTTCTACGCGGGCAGATGGATGCGGCGCTGGACGCGGCGAGCCAAGTGCTCGCGATGGCGTCCGCGACGGGTGATCCCAAACTGATCGCGGAGGGTCGCGATATCGTCGGATATACGAAGATGTATCGCGGGGAGTACGTCGAGGCGATTCGACACGCGAAGGCCGCGCTAGCTCTTCTCGACTTCGAGCGCGACAAAGAGCTCGCAGCCATATTCCAGATCGCCCCCAGTGTCGGCATGTGGAGCTACGGGAGTCTGGCGCACTGGATGCTCGGCCTTCGCGAAGAGTCGGCGGAGTGGCTCCAAAACGCCCGGCAGCTCGCCGAGCGACTTGGTCATCCGCCGACGCTCGCGTACGGACACTGCGCGCAGCTTCGTGTCCTGCGATGGATGGACGACGTGGATGGAATACGAGAGAACGCCCTTGCCGCGCGCGCCCTCTCGGTTGCCGAGGGGTTCGCGCTGTGGGTGCCAATGGCAGACATCTACATCGCGTGGTCGGACGCTCGCCGAGGCGGCGATGCGGCGGCCGCGGCCGACAAGATTCGAGCGTCGATCGCGGCCATGCAGGCCACAGGCAACGATATCTTTGCTGTCGAAGACGGCACACTGCTCGCCGAAGCGCTCCTTTTGGCAGGCAAACCGAACGACGTGTTTCCAGTCATCGGGGACGCCATGGCCAAGATGGAGCGCGGTGGACACCGCCATTGCGAGTCTGAGCTGTTCCGGCTGCAGGGCGAGGCTTGCCGGGCGCTCGGCGAGACTGATCGGGCTGCCGCGTTCTTTCGTCGCGGAGTCGAGAGCGCCCGATCGATCGGGGCGAAGCCGCTGGAGCTGCGGGCGGTGACGGCTCTCAACCAATCGCAGCCCGAGCGGCTCGCAAGTCTGGGGTCTCCCACCCCTCCGTGAACGAATCGTAAGCCCGTTGCACGAGCGCTCGTCCCTCTTCGGGGCGCCCTCGATCGCGAAGATAGGCATGGAGGGATAGGGCCGCGCGCAGCTCCAGCGCGCGCGCCTGCTGTTCGCGTGCCAGCCGCAACGCGGCCCTCAAGCTCGCCTCGGCCTCTTGGTCCGACCGGAGCGGCCCGGATTCGGCGCTCGCCAGCACTTCGCCCCTGATCCGATGCAGCTCAGGCTCGTAGTTGTGCTCGTGCGTCGACGCGATGTCCGAAAGAGCGTCCGAGATGACCTCGAGCGCTCCCGCCGCGTCGCACGCTTTGTGTTTCGCCTGAGCGGTAATGACGCGCATCGTGGTTCGAAGGATGCCCCCGCCGGAACGGCAGAATGCCGCGTAGCCCATTCTCATGTTCGCGAGCCCACTCGCAGTGTCACCGGCCGCGACCTCGGACCATCCTCGAAAGACCTGCACGAGCAGCGGCCACAACGAGAACTTCTCGTCGCGCGAGAGCTCCATCGCTTCGCGACCCGCCGACTCGACTGCTGCTGCGTCACCCACGAGGAACGGGGCGCCCCAAGTCAATGCGCTCTGCGCGTATGCCAGCGTCGGGGGATGGCCCAGCGCTCTGGCGAGTTCGACGGCTTCTCGCGCTTGCGCACACGCTTGGTCTGCAAAACCCAGCATCCACAGACAGACGGCAGCAAAGTGGTGGAGCGCCACAGTCGACGAGAATTGAAAGGACTGCACGTTGCGTCGCTCGAGGTCCATATCGAACAGGGAGATCCCAGCTCGAGCCAGCTCTAGGGATCTCTCGAAGTTGGCCGTGTAACAGAGCGTGTAGCCGAGAGCGTGATAAGCCGGTACCAGAAGCGCGGCGTCTCCTGCCCGCTCCGCAACGCGGAGCACTTGCTCGCCGAACGCGCGGGCGGCGCCGAGCTCTCCGGCCACGAACTGATTCGCCCACAGGCCCCAGAGCACGAAGTAGAGGCGCGATGGATCGCCCAGGGTCTCGCAGAGTGAGCGCGCGCGGCGGTAGGTCTCCTCGACCTCCGGCGCCTGGTACCCCTTGACGGCCATCAAGGCTGGCCCCCGAACGAGCTCGAACGCGAGCTCACGTTCGTGCCGCTCTCGGCCCTCCGGCAGTTTTGCAAGCTGCTGCACGCCTTCTTCGACGTGCGCGAGCGCTTCCCAGTTCGCGGCGGCTGCAAGCGCCTTTTCGCTGGC
This sequence comes from Polyangiaceae bacterium, assembly GCA_049578005.1. GTDB lineage: Bacteria > Myxococcota_A > Polyangia > Polyangiales > Polyangiaceae > Palsa-1150. Next base: position 7,597 of record JBAULD010000285.1, on the reverse strand, counting down.
TCGTTGCCATTCGCACACCGCCAGCTCGGCGAGTCCAGCCTCGGCGGCGTGATACGCCACGAGCTCCGGACGGCTGTGGGCAAAATCCTGGAACTGGCTCTGGAGGGCCTCGACCGTGCGTCGATGAATCGCCCGGCGGTCGGTCAAAAGGAGCGACTTGTATGCCGCGTCGCGCAAGAGCGCATGCCGGAAGCGATAGACGACCCCGGGTTGCCCCGACCTCTCTACGACGATGTCCGTGGCCGCGAGCCGATCGACGGCTTCCTTTAGCCTCTGCGGGCTCACCCCCGAAATCGCCGCCAACATATCGTAGCGAAACTCGTGGCCAAGCACGGATGCCCATTGCGCAACCGGCTTGGCCGTGGAAAGTTGGTCGATCCTTGCCGTCAGCGGTCCAGCCAGCGTTTCCGGAACGGCGTCTCTTGGTAACGCTTCTGCGAGCTCGAAACGGTCGCCACTCTCGACGAGCGTCCCGCTCTCGAGCAGTCCCTTGACAAGCTCCTCGATGTAGAGCGGCACCCCCTTCGTCCATTCGTCGAGGCGAAGGGTCAGCTCGATCGGGAGGGGTTTGCCCCCGGCAACGTTCAAGGCGAGCTGGTAGGCGTCCGCTCGTTCGAGCGGTCGCAACGACAGAATGGTCGATGCAGCGATCACCGCGTCCGGCAGGCGGAGCTCCGGCCGAAATGTCAGAATCACGAGCAGCCGGCAGGAAGCGGCGCGTTCCGCTACGGCCGCGAGCAGCTCCAGCGTCGAAGCGTCCGCCCAGTGGAGGTCCTCGAGGATTATCAGTTTGGGAGACTCGTCCTCTACGTGGAGCAGCCACCTCGAGAGCGCATCGGTCGCGAGCTGGCGCTTTCTCGCCGATGACGATTCCGCCAAGGCCGTGCCGTCGCCGAGCGGGACAGAGAGGAGGTCCTGCAGCACCCGAGCCGCATCGGAGGGAGAAAGACGAAAGCGCGCCGCGTAGTACTCGACCCAGTCCGAGCGACGTGCGGGGGCCAGCGCCCCCGTCTGGTGCATCTCGTATTCGAGAGCGGATGCGATTGGATGAAACGCAGTGTTTCGGAGGTATTCCGCGCAGCTCCCCTGGATCACGGCGAGGCGCTCTTCGGCCATGTTGACCTTGCATGCCTCGACGAGCCGAGACTTGCCGACCCCCGCTTCGCCCTGGATCAAGACCACACTCCCTCGCCCGAGGCGGGCCTCTTTCCATCGTCCGAGGAGCATGGCCATTTCGTCGGCGCGGGCCACGAATGGGGTCAGGCCCGTCGTTCTCGCGGCTTCGAGTCGATTGCGCGCGCCGCTTTCGCCGCCGACCTCGAAAAGCCTCATCGGCTTCGCGAGCCCGCGAAGCGACCGAACCCCCAGCTCCTCTGTTGCGAAAAAGCCACGAACGAGACGCTCCGTGGCGTCCGTGATCACGACGGTGTCGGGCTCCGCCTCGGCCTGAATGCGCTCCGCGACAGCTGGCGTCTCGCCCACCGCGAGCTCCGCCCGATGGCCGACGACGCCGACTTCTCCGACGACCACGATTCCGGAGTGGACCCCGACGCGGACCTGCATGCGCTGGCCCACCACCGGCCCCCGCGAAACGGCGCGGACGATCTGCAGAGCCGCACGCACGGCGCGCTGCGCGTCGTCTTCGTGTGCTCGCGGGTACCCGAAGTAGATGAGGGCTCCGTCACCCAGGAACTGGGCGAGGTGTCCTTCGAAATGGGCCACAGCGTCCGCGCAGAGCGACTGGAAGTGCTGGAGCAGCCTTCTCAGGTCCTCGGGGTCGAGCTGCTCGGAGAGCGGCGTCGAGCCGACGAGGTCACAAAAGACGACGTGAATCAGGCGACGCTCGGCGACGGGCCTCGCGACGCCGGGGTGAAGGCGTACCCCGCACGAGAGACAGAAGGAGGCAGACTCCGGATTTGGCGTCCGGCACTCGTCACAGATCATTCGCTAACCTCTTCTGCCGCCTCGTGTTTTGGGAAGGTCAAAAAGCCCAGGCGGATCGTGTGACTCCAAGAGAAATTCCGCCTAGCGAACCTCGCATAAATGAGCATTGACCGAGCCGCCTCCATAGTTTAGTAGCGGGTTCACCTATAAGAGAAGGGGGCTCCTTGGCTCCAGGTCGGCAAATCGGTGCGATGCCGTCGGTCGACAACGCGACCGACCTGGTGAACCAGGCATCGTCGCTTCTGGGTCGGCAAGCGTCATGGCTTCCATCGATTCCGCAGGGAGTGACCGGCGGAATCCCTGGCACGGGGTCTTCGTCGGGCTCGGGGTCGCCAGGCTGGCCCCCGCAGGCGGCCGGCACTGGCTTCGACCCGGATCGACTGCGCCGTCAGGCCCACGAGATCATCGAGACACTCTTGGAGGTCTTCAGCCCGAAGGGGCGGTCGCCGGGAGATCACGCCCCGCTCCTTCGATGTGCGGCTCCCGTAGCCCCGGGCCATGACGGTCGTATCGCCGTGCGGGTGGCCAACGAGGAGGGGGCACCTTCTGAGGTGAGCCTCTACTGCACCAACCTCGCGGCCGACTCGGGATATGACATTCCATCGTTGCGGGTCAGCATTTCACCCCGAAGGGCGACCATCCCCGCGAAAAGTGAGGCGACGTTCGAAGTCGCGATCGCGGTTCCCCAGCAAACGCCGCCGGGCATCTACTCCGGGCTCATTCAGGCGACAGGCGCGCAATACGTGAAGGCCGTCGTATCCGTGCAGGTGACGTGACCGCAGCGTTCGCCGACGGTCGGCGACAAGTCGAGGATAGGATGCAAGCGGATCTAGAGCGTCTGGGTTGGACCGAAGAGCAGTGGAATCGGATCGTCGGCACGGTCACCGAAGAGGCGCAGAAGGCGCGGGTGGCGGCGCAGGCGTTGCCGGTGTCGGGGCCGGAGGATCCAACCGTCGTCGCCATACCGAGATTCACGCTCCGAAACGAGCCGAATACGGCTCCGCCGCCGTCGCGGCGGCTCACCGTCAATAGCGACCCGTCGCTCTATCTGACGACCATCGCGGTCAACGTCCCGCTGCGCGCGCGCGAGATGGCGGATCCGAATCTGATTGCGGCCCTCGGGATGTTCCGGCGTGCTGCGAACCACATTGCTCGAATCGAGGACGCGCTCGTTTTCTACGGTCGATTGCAAAGGGATAGCCCGCCCCCGTTGGGACTCGGAACAATGCCTGAGGTGTTTCAAGTCACGGGCAACGGACAGGTCGACGGCCTTTTCCCCCTCCGCGGTGGGCTCCGTTGGCCGTGGCAAAAATTGAAAAACCCAAGAAATGGAGCGGCCATCGTCAATGACATCATCAAAGTCATCGGCAAGCTCGAGGCCTCGGGCCAGCTAGGCCCTTTTGCGTGTGTGCTGGATCAGCAATTGTTCAGCAGGATCTGTGATCCCAATCCGAATTCGATGGTGCTTCCGCGCGACCGGCTCCTTCCGTTTCTGCAGGGCCCACTGCTACGCTCCAGCGTGATCAGCAAGAACTACGGCGTCGTAGTCGCTCTGAGCGGAACCCCCGTCGAAATCGTCGTCGCTTCCGACATCGACGTGACCTATCTTCAAGCGACGTTGGAACCGCGGTACGTATTCCGGATCAGCGAACGCGTAGCCCTGCGGGTCAGGGAGCGTCGAGCGATTGTCAGATTGCAGCCGTGAGCGCGGAGACGATCATGGACGAGAAGAAGATCGGCGACTTCAGGCAACAGCGCTTGCTGGATGAGCTGTTCATGGCCTTCCTCCACCGCGTGGTCGAAGAGGGAGAGCTCGATGTCGAAGAAGTGCGAGAGCTCGTACCCGACCACCTTCGCCCTTGGTTCGACGCCAATGTCGAGCTTGCGAAGGGACACCACGAGCTCCTGCCGCTCCGACCGTCAGTCATGGAGTTTACGGAATGGGGGCCCGACGAGCTGCTGGAGGCGGCGGAGCCAATCCGGGCGCACTCGCACGGCGGGAGAATCAAAAGAGACTTGGACAAATTCGAAAACGCTGTTGCGAAGAAGGCCCCGCGTCGAAAGGCTGCCAAGAAGGGCGGCAAGAGGAAGCCGCCGAAGGCCGCGACGAGAGGTTCCAATAGGAAGCCCAACCAGGCGAAGGGGAGAGAGGCCCCGGAGAACCGCGCTGTCGAGCCGAAAGGCGTCGCGGGCGCCCCTGAATCCTAGCCCCTGCCCGTGAAGCTCACTCACGACGGCCTCTCCCTCTGGTACGGAACCCCCGACGCACCTGCGCCGCTGGGCGATTTGGTCTCGCGCACCGAAGCTTCCGCAGTCGTTGGTGTTCACCCCGCGAACCCGACCAACTCCGTCCAGATTCGCTATCGCGTCGACGGAGGACTCGTGCAGACCGCGCCCGGGCGCCATGTGCGCGTGGACCATGCACAGGGCTCCGAGTACTTCATCGTCCCCTTTCCTCCGATTCCGGTCGGCGACGTCGTCGAGTATTGCCCCACCCTGAGCTGCGGCGGTCGGCAGGTTCCCTCGCCGGCGACAGGCGAGCGTTTCCCCTCCAACTTTCGATTGGCCGCAAAGGCCGCGCCGGCGCGCGAGAAGAAGGAGACGCGACCCGGAGGACTTGGTCAACTGGACACGGCCCAGCTCGACTACCTCGCCCACATCAAGGTCCGCATCGACGAGCCCCTGTTCGTCGGGGAGACTCCCGAAGGGCTGCGCGTCGACTTTTTTGCGCTTGAGGGAACAGTCGCCGGTCCGAAGCTCAACGGACGGGTCATGCCGCGATCGTCTGACCACATGTTCGTTCGCCCGGACGGCATCGGCGTAATCCGAGTGCGCGCGATCATCGCGACCGACGACGGCGCAATGCTCGAGGTCGAAGAGACGGGGAGCGTCGACTTCGGAACGGACGGCTACCGAAGGGCGCTTGCGCACGATCTTCCGTTGCGCTCGGAGCTGGTCATTGCCCCACGCGTCCTCACGGGACACCCGAAGTATCTCTGGCTCAACCGAGCGCAATGCCTGGGCGTGGGCAGAACGCGCCTCGACGAGCTGTCCTTCCACTACGATCTCTTCGCGGTGGGATGTCGAGCCCTCACCGCGATTCCGCGGACGTCGTGAAAAGCAGCGGCGCCGGCAAGAAGGTCGCGATCCTCGGCGGGGGCGTTGCGGGCATGAGCGCGGCGCACGAGCTCGTCGAGCGGGGGTTTTGCGTCGAGGTGTTCGAGCGCAAGGCCATCCCGGGGGGCAAGGCCCGAAGCATCGCCGCTCCGGGGGCGACGACCCGTTGCTCGTGGTCCGGTAGGCGAGGCGTCGCGGGCTCCCGCGCCGGGGGCGTCCAGCGGCCGCCCCTTCCGGGGGAGCACGGCTTCCGATTCTTTCCGGGATTCTACAAGCACGTCGTCGATACGATGGCGCGAATCCCGTACAAGGGGGCTTCGGTCGCGCAGAACCTCGTCGGCGCAACGGAGCTCCGGATGGCTTCCTTCGACCGCCCTTCCTTCGTCTTGCCGTCGGAGTTTCCGCGAACGGAGAACGACGTCCGGGTCGACCTCTACGCACTCGTAGCCCTTTTGGCCGGTCAGTCCGGGGTGCCGGCCCAGGACGCGGCGTTCTTTGCCGAAAAAACCTGGCAATTCGTTACGTCGTGCGAGGAGCGGCGGATGCTCGAGTACGAGCGCACCAATTGGTGGGATTTCATCGAGGCGGGAAGCCGTTCGGTGGCCTACCAAACTTACTTCGGGAGCGGCTTCACGCGCTCGCTCGTGGCCGCGAAGGCGCGGCGCGCGAGCACGAAGACCGTGGGCGACATCTTCATGCAGATGCTGTTCGGCATTTTGATGCCGAGCGTGTCCGCCGATCGCGTCCTCAACGGCCCGACGAACGACGTTTGGGTCGACCCATGGCTGGAATACCTTCGCGAGCGGGGCGTCGTGTATCACCTGAACTCCGATGTCCGCGCCATTCGCTGCAGTCGCGGCCTCGTGCAGAGCGCGAGCGTGTCCGTGGCCGGTCGCTTCCAAGAAGTGACCGCGGACTACTTCGTCGCGGCGTTGCCCGTCGAGCGTATGGCCGAGCTCGTGACTCCGGAGCTCACGACAACGGACCCTTCGCTCGCGAATCTCGGCGAGCTCACCGAGTACGTCGAGTGGATGAACGGGATCCAGTATTACCTCACCGAGGACGTACCCGTCGTCAATGGACACGCGATTTACGTAGACTCGCCATGGGCCCTCACGTCGATCTCGCAGCCGCAATTCTGGCGCGCGTTCGATCTGACGAAGTACGGCGACGGCTCGGTGAAGGGTCTCCTCTCCGTCGACGTGTCCGACTGGGACGTGAAAGGCCTCAACGGCAAAGAAGCGCGGTACTGCACCCGCGAAGAGATCGCGATCGAAGTCTGGGAGGAGCTCAAACGGAGTTTGAACGGCGGCGGCCGGGAGGTTCTGCTCGACTCGCAGCTTCACTCCTGGTTTCTCGACCCGGACATCGCCGATGCCGATCCTTCGACACCCAATCTGGAGACCAACGGAGAGCCTCTCCTCGTCAACTATGTGGACACCTGGCGCCTTCGCCCCGAAGCGTACACGCGCATTCCGAACTTCTTCTTGGCGTCCGATTACGTCCGAACGTACACCGACCTCGCCACGATGGAGGCCGCCAACGAGGCCGCACGGCGCGCCGTCAACGCAATCATCCGCGCATCCGGCGTCGACGTACCACCCTGCGAAATATGGAATCTCCAAGAGCCCGAGATGTTCCTCCCGATGCGCGCCTACGACCGGATCCGGTTTCGCAAGGGCCTGCCATGGGACGGCGCATCGCTAGCCCTCGCGCAGTCGGTCCTGCGGGTCGCCGAAGCCTCGCGCACCGAGGACCAGGCGACGCAAACGGGACCTACGGCGGAGACCGCGGCCGCGGCTCGCTCTTCGAGCGATGCGGGGTTGCGTCGACTTCGGATCGTAGGGTGAGTGGGCACCATGACGTTTGCCGAGTACCCCACCGCCAACCGCGCTTCCCTGGACGCGCTGCTCGCTTCGTACCGCAATCGGGTGATGCCCATCATCATGGGCAGCATTCCGAACCGGGAGCCGAAGAAGCACCTCTATGATCTCATCGCCGGCCACCTAGTCCGTCAGGGCAAAGGCATTCGCCCCGCGCTGTGCATCGCGACTTGCCGCGCATTCGGAGGCAGCGCCGAGAATGCCGTCCCTTCCGCAGCGGCGATCGAGCTCCTTCACAACGCCTTCCTCGTTCACGACGACATCGAAGACGGCAGCGAATACAGGCGTGACAATCCGACGCTTCACCGGCAGTGCGGCATTCCGCTGGCAGTCAACACCGGAGATGCAATGAACGCGATGAGCCTGCGCGTCTTGAGGCAGAACCTCGCGCTTCTCGGCCCGGAGGTCACGTGGCGCATCATCGACGAGTTCGATCATATGAGTTTGGAGACCATCGAAGGGCAAGCGATGGAGCTCGGGTGGATCCGCGACAATGACTGCAACACGACCGAGGAGGACTACCTCCTCATGGTCCTGAAGAAGACGTGCTGGTACAGCTTCATTCATCCGTGCCGCATCGGTGCCTTGATTGCGGGCAGAGACGCGCAAACCGTCGACGGGCTGGATCGGTTCGGCTATTACCTCGGTACGGC
>JBAULD010000284.1:0-2234 GCA_049578005.1 Polyangiaceae bacterium | reverse complement strand
GGAGAACCCCGACACATGCGATTGTCGTACGCGGAGATCGTCGGATTGGAGCAGGTCGTGGCGACCGAGCATTCCGTGCACGGAGAACATTCTAACGTTGCCCTGTCTCCGACCACGAACCGCGTATTGAACGACGTTGCCGACGGACAGGCCACCGCACCGCTCGTCGCGATACAAGCCGTGAATCCCGGCGGTGTGCTCCCGTTGCAGACGGACCCCGCCCCGGCCAGCGGCACGTCGCAGTATCGGGCTGCCGTACTCGATACCTGAGTCGGATCCATCCGGGCCATGTCCGCGCACGTTCCCCCGTCCGGGGGCAGGGCCGACGCCTGCGTCCGGCTCGGCAGAGACACGCCGGCCGAGTACGACGAGACGGTGAGGCATGACGAACCGCTGCCGCTCACGTCCAGCGAGAGAATGGGAGTGTCGCACACAGGCCCGTTGTCGGCATTTCCATTAACCGTAATCGTGCCCTGGAGACAATCGCCGTCTTGCGTGACGGTGCAACCGCATGAACACGCGCTCGGATCGATGGTGGGGCTCGTGTACCCCAAGTGCTCGGGATATCCAGGCGGGCAGGCGTCCGTGCCGGTCGTGTACACCGCCAGCGTCCAACCCGCCGGGATTGTCTGCGTGCAAGCGGCTGCGTCGCTCGAGGAAAGGGCGTCACCCCCCGCGTCCGCGGGCGGGACACCGCCGGCCTCGATCGCGTTCGCCACGGCGGGCGCGCCATCGCTCGAGTCGGCTACGACCGGCTTGCTCGCGTCGAGGTCGACGGGCGAGACTGCCGCCGGCCCGTCCGCCGCCGTTTGTCCGCCTGCGTCCACCGCCGAAACCGCGTCCGCGGCCGAAAAAACGGCGGGGGCGTCGAAGGCGGTGCCGCTGTCCCGTATTTCAATAGGCCCATCGGCCGTGGCCCCCTCGTACGCCGTGTCCGCGTCGACTGGATCGGCGCCCAACCCCCCCTCATCGAGCCCGCAGGCCGCTGTCGCCAGCACCCCGAGCATCACAAGGGTACGCATCGCATTCACAATTGCGCGCGTGGGTCGCAATTGCAATGACGCGCCGCCCCGTTGCCGCATTTCGGTCCGACGATTTCACCCTACGCGTCAAATTCAATCGTCACGACCCACTTTCGCAGGGAGGGCTCGCGACGTTCGTTACCCCGCCAGGCCGGTCAATTGTTCCAGGGCCAGCGCGGCGGCCCGCCTTTGGCGGCGAGGGTCGCGGCGGGTTCGCAAAGCCCGCCCTGGAAGGGATGCGTCCCTCGGAAAATGGCGATACGGTGCCCGATGGCCCGCGGTTTCCGTCGCTCTTGAGCCGGCACCCAACCCCGCGCCAAAGGTGAAAGCCTGACGTCCCCGATAGACCGGAGCAATCTGAGCCCATGGCAAGCAGTGTGTTCCTCCCGCCCCCCGATCTCTTCCCGCTCGACGCCATCCTACCCTCCGAACCGCTCCTGCTGATGGGGGCCGGTCCGGTTCCCATCCCCCATGCCGTCGCCCGCGCAAACGGAGTCGTCATCAACCATCTGGGCGAGACGATGGACCGGGTCATCAAGAATCTGAAGGACATGGCGCGGTACGCGTTCCAGACTCGCGGCGAAAAGCTCATGGGCGTCGCTGGTCCCGCGTCCGCGGCGATGGAGATGGCCGTTGCGAATCTGCTTTGGCCGGGACGCCGCGTGCTGTGCCTCAAGACGGGGACCTTCAGCGGCCGCCTTGGCGAGATGGCGACCTGCGTCGGCGCGGACGTGACCGTGCTCGAACCGGAGACCGGACGCCCCATCTCGTCGGATATGGTGCGCGCGGCGCTCACGAAGAGGCGATTCGACGTGGTGACTCTCGTGCAGGGAGAAACGTCGTGCGGGGTTCTCAACCGCGAACTCCCGCAGATTGCGCGGCTTGCCAGGGAGCACGGGGCCCTGACGATCGTCGACGCGGTCGTGACGCTGAGCACGATGCCGCTCGAAATGGATGGCTGGGGACTGGACGCCGTGGTGACGGGTGGGCAAAAAGGCCTTTCGTCGATTCCTGGTGTGTCGCTCATCTCGTTTTCGGACAATGCATGGGAGGTGATTCAGAAGCGGCGCGAAAAGCCGAGTCACTGGTGTTTGGACGCCGTACGCGCGCAGCGATTCTGGGGGGAACACCAATATCACTACACGGCACCCGTTCCGGGGATACTGGCGCTCTACGAGGCGCTCCGCCTCGTGTGCGCAGAGGGCTTGGGGC
>JBAULD010000283.1:0-2615 GCA_049578005.1 Polyangiaceae bacterium | reverse complement strand
GCGGGATCAAGGGACTGCGCGACGTGGTTCTGACCAACGGGCCGATGTTGCGCGTGTCGGCTGGTGGGGCGCCCATCGGTGGCCTGGTGCGCGGCCGGACCATCGCGGTGAAGGTTCACGTCGAGTGCGCCCCGTGGGTCGAGGTGGACACGGTGCGCGTCGTGCGCGCGAGCGAGACGCGCGCCGAGCCCGAGCGGCAGCCGTCGAAGTCCGTCACGCTGGTCCCGCTCGCGAGCGGCGCGCGCGGAGCGGACCTGACCTTCGCGCTGCGCTTCGACCGTGACGACGCCTTCTTCGTCGTGGCCAGCGGGACCAAGCCGCTCACCCCCGTCCTGGAGGGTGACGACCGCGAGATCGTTCCGTGGGCGATGACCGGAGCGATCTGGGTCGATGCCGACGGAGACGGTCGGTCTCTCGGTCGCTGACCGCTCGGGGACGCGCGTGCGGCGAGCGGGGGACCGCGAGCTCGAGGCGAACGAGCCGCCAGCGAGATGCGCCTTGCGCTTGGGCACGGCTCGACTACGTTGCGCACCTGCCCGCGGGAAAGAGAAGCACGGGCGGTTCGGGGCGTAGCGCAGCCTGGTTAGCGCACTTGACTGGGGGTCAAGGGGTCGGAGGTTCGAATCCTCTCGCCCCGACGAATCTTTACGAATGAATGCGGGTAGTTGTAAAATCGGAGGTCTCCGTCTCCCAGTCTCTCCAAGAATCGGACCGAAAGTGCGCGCCCCCTCGCCGCGCTGTTGAGCAGACTCGAGCCTCCTCGAAGAGTCGGCGCAAGAAGAAGCTCGTCGCGGGATGCCCGTTGTCACCGAAGAGCACGTGCTCGCCGCGCAAGTGACGATGTGTATGGGGGCGTGCAAGAGCGCGTCGGTGAGAGGCACGACGCGCGACCGGCCGCCTTTCGGCGTGTCGGTGATGCACTCGTGTCCCTTGCCGTCGCGCCGCTTGCGCTCCCACACGGCCTCTTGCACCTGGAGCTGACGTCGCTTGAAGTCGACGTCCGCCCATCGCAGCGCCAACATCTCGCCGCGACGAAGGGCCGCGTCTCCGCCCACGTCTTCAAAGCGCATTGCCTCCGAGAGTGCCCTCGGGGCAAGCCGGACCTTCATCGGTGAGCGCGGAGACGAGCGACCGCTTCGTCGGCGTCGATGAGCTGCCCGTTGTTCATCTGCTCGAGGCTCTCGCGGATCGAGTCGTGCAGCGCTTCGCGCTCCTCATCGCTCATGTCGTCGGCATCGACTGGCTGCAAGTACACGACCTCGCCCTCGGGCAAGTCGGTGGGCTCGTCGAGCGCCGCTCTTGGCGATGGCCCACTCGACGTACTCGGCGCCGGGCTCGTTGTTGAGAAGCGCGAGCAGCGCGGAAGCGTCGAGGACGACGCTACTCACGCTCCGCTTCCCGCCGCCGCTCTTCGATGAGCTCGTCGGAGAGCCGTCGATCGGTCGCGCCGAGGATCACTCGGAGGCCGTGAACGGCGTCGCGGATCGTGAGCACCTTCAGCTCGCCCGATTCCTAGGCGGACACGACCAACCGGTCACCCTCCCGCCAGCCGAGCCGCGAGAGGAGCGCTTGCGGCAGCCGCACCTCTCCCGCGGGGCCGAGCGCGACCGTTTCCGGGGGGAGCGAGCCGTTCGCCATAACGACAGTGTAGGTCCCGCCGCGGGCGTTGCCCAGCGTCCCGTCTGAGCGATCATGTCGGAAATCTCCGGCCGTCTACACGAGTCGGACGAACAGGACCGTGCGCGAATTTCGGCGACGAGGGTGCAACCCTGCGGCCAGATCGCGGGTGCTCGGCCCGCCTCACGCGCACCGTCGATGGGCGCGGTTCACCCGTGAAAGCAGTTGATCGTCGAAACGTGGGCCGTCGCGAAGGCCCAGATTCACCTACGTTAATGTGAACGCTCAGGGGGCCATCATCGCGAGCGCATCGCACCGGGCCGAGGTGACTGCGTACTACTGCGACGGAAGTGAGGCGGCCTTACGCGATCTCTACGCGATGGCCGCGCCCCGGCTCCTCGCTTACGTCATCGGTCTCTCGCGGGACCGTGCGACGGCCGAGGAGATCCTGCAAGCGACCTTCATGAAGCTGCCTCAGTCGCGCGCCGGGTACATCCGCGGCGCGGACCCGCTTCCGTGGCTGTGTACGATCGCGCGTCACGTGTATCTCGACGAAGTCCGCCGTCGCAAGCGGTCCCGAGTCCAGCTCACGCGAGACGGCGCGGTCGTGCCGGCACCACGGGGGCTCGTGAAGCGCGCATCGCACCGGCGTTGGTCCCGAAGAGCGCCGCCACTTCGGCCATGCTCTTGCCCTGCAGTCTCGTGAGCTCAATGACGGCGCGCTGGCTCGCGGGCAGCGCGTCGATCCCGCCATGACTGCGTCGAAGCGGCGATCGCGCAGATCGGCGTTCGCGTCCTGCACTTCGCAGGCGAAGAGCACGCGGGCTGGCGTCCGATGGTCGACGTGGCCCGGAGCTCGCCGCCTCGTCCGGATCGTGAGCAGGACGGCGCCACGCCCGCGCGCTGAGCCCATGGCCAACAACAGCTATGTTTTGCAATTGAGTCCCCAGAGGCGAATGGCGCCTTCCTATCTCGCTATTGGTGAGATCACCCATGAC
>JBAULD010000282.1:0-2238 GCA_049578005.1 Polyangiaceae bacterium | reverse complement strand
GGGTCCACACGCCGCTGCGCCTCAGCGTATTCATCGAGGCTCCGTGCGCGGCTATCGAGTCGGTGCTGGAGAAACACATGAAGGTTCGCGAGCTGGTGGAAAATGAGTGGCTGTACCTGTTTCAGCTGGACAGCCTCGCGCGCTCGGTGCGCGCCTATCGGGCCGGCCGATGGGTCGTGACGACGGGTGTCCAGGCGCCGGCGGACGCCGGGGAGAGGGTATTCTGATGATTGGAATCGTCATGGGCGGCGCGTCCGACTATCCCACGATGCGCGCAGCGGCCGAAGTGCTTCGAAGCTTCGGGATCCCGCACGAGGTGCGCGTCATCAGCGCCCACCGTACGCCGGAGAAGATGGTGGAGTACGCGTCGAGCGCGCGCAGCCGAGGTCTACGCGCGATCATCGCGGGCGCGGGCGGAGCGGCGCACTTGCCCGGGATGCTGGCGGCTCTGACCCCGCTTCCCGTGCTGGGAGTGCCCGTGCGATCGACGGCGCTCTCGGGGGTCGATAGCCTCCTTTCGATTGTCCAGATGCCCGCGGGCGTGCCCACGGCGACGTTTGCAATCGGCGAGCCTGGGGCCACCAACGCCGCCCTGTTCCTGGTTCGCCTCTTGGCGATTCACGACGAGCGTCTCGCGGCTCTGCTCGATGCGGACCGCGCTCGGCGGGCGGGTGATTCGAACGCTTCGGACGTCGAGGTTCAGGCGAAGGCGGTCGCCGACTCCGGAGCGGTCCGATGAGGGTCGGCATCCTCGGAGGCGGCCAGCTCGCCGGCATGCTGGCCGACGCCGTCACTCGACTCGGGGTGGCGGCGACCATTTACGATCCGGACCCCGACGCCCCCGCCCGGGTTCGTGTCGCCGACGCGATCTCGGCGCCCTTCGACGACGTGGCCGCCCTGCGCGAATTTTGCTCGCGCTGCGACGTCGTCACCTACGAACGCGAGGACCTCCCCGTGGAGGTCCTTCGGGCCGCGTGTTCGCCTGCGCGCTTCGTGCCGGCGCTCGATGTGCTCGCCGTGGCGCAGGACCGTGTCCGGGAAAAGAGCTTCCTGACGGGCGCCGGCTTTCCGTGCGCGCGGCACGCCGTCGTACGGTCCGGAGAGAGCCTGGCCGCAGCATGCCGGGCCTTCGGGATGCCGGCGATCGCGAAGACGTCGCGCGGCGGCTACGACGGGCGAGGCCAGTTCTCCTGGCACGAAGGAGCAGACGTCGACGCCGCGCAGGCGGCCCTCCCGGACGCCGAGTGGGTGATCGAAGAGAGGCTGCCGCTCGTCGCCGAAGCGAGCTGCATCGTCGCGCGATCGTCCACGGAGCGGGTGGTCTTCCCGGTGATCGAGAACGTGCACGTCGAGCACGTTCTCGATCGCTCGGTCGTTCCCTGTCGCCTCCCGGAGGTGATGACCCGAGCGATCCAAGAGATCTCGGTCGAGTGTGCGGAGCGGCTCGGGGCGTTCGGCCTTCTCGCGGTCGAGTTCTTCGTCGCAGAGGGCGGTTCGGGCGGGGTGGACTTCGGGGGACGCCGGCTCTTCGTCAACGAGCTTGCCCCGCGACCCCACAACTCCGGTCACGTTCTCGCCCGCGCCTGCTCGATGGGGCAGTTCGATGCACTCGCGCGCGTCCTCGCCGGGGTCCCGCTCGTGCAGGCCTTCGAAGCGCCCGGGGCCTTCTGTATGGGCAACCTGCTCGGCGAGGTCTGGGAAGCGCAGCGGCGTTCGAGCACGCTGGACCTCCGGGCCTGGCGTCGATTCCCCGAGGTCGTCGACCTTCACGTTTATGGCAAGCGTCGCCCGGCGACGCGCCGCAAAATGGGGCATTTCATCGTGCAGACGTCCACCCCGGACGGCGCGCTCTCCAAAGCCGACGAATTTCGACGGGCCCTCATGGCGCCCCCTTCCGCGACGACTTCGCCGGGGCCCGCGTTCCCGTAACGGCGAACGACCCGCAGCCGCAGTTGCCGAAGTCGCTGCTGGTTCGCGGGACGGCTCAAGGTCGTGCCGAGACGAGACCACCTCCTCCGCCATAGTTGTCGTCCGTTCCAGCGCGATCGAATTGCGTCCTTTCCGATTTAAGGAGGTGGAGGGAGTGAAGCTCGACCTCCCGCGCTTCCTTCCTTGCTGCAGGCCTCGACGTTTCCAGGACAGAGAGGCCTCCTCGACCCGCAGAGACGCTTTGCCAACGAGAAAAGACGCTCTGCGGATTGGAAACGTGACTTTTCTCATCGGAAAAGACGCCTCGCC
>JBAULD010000281.1:0-2168 GCA_049578005.1 Polyangiaceae bacterium | reverse complement strand
GGGAGACGCGCGCTAAGCTTCTCAATCAGCTCGAAAAACGCGGGGGCATCCGGCGCGCTTTCGCCCGCGACGCAGCGGACGGCGACGATCGTCGGCGACGACCCGTCGGCCGCCAGAAGGCGCTCTGCTTCTTCGAGCACGCGCGTCTTGCCGAGCCCCGCCTCGCCCGCAAAGAGCAAGAAGCCGCCGCGTCGTTGCTTCGCGCGCTCGATGCGCCGCCGAATCGCGTCGATGTGCGGTCCGCGCCCGACGAGAGGCCTGGCGGGGTCCGACGCCGAGTTCGGGGCCGAGTCGACCCCGATACAAAAGCAGTAACCTCGACCCCGCACCGTCCGCAGGAACTCGGGCGATTCGACGCTGTCGCCGATCGCCGCGCGTGCCGTCATCACGGCGCGCGCCAGCGAATCCTCCGTGACGCTGGCACCCGACCACACCTGCTCGAGAAGCTCGCGTTTCAAGACGACGACGTTGGGGCGCGCGACGAGATACCGGAGGAGGTCGAACGCGCGGCGTTGCAAGGGCACGACATGACCGTCGCGGCGAAGCTCGAACCGCTGCTCGTCGAGTTCGAAGGCACCGAACCGATACACCACCCGACCGAGTTTGCCTCAAGACCGGTCTTCTCGCTCGCCGCGCGCGGGCGGAGGCGCTTTCTCGCTTGGCTTCAAAAGCCTGGATCGCGGAAGCGGGTGGGGGGCGGCGTCTCGGTCTCCGGGGGCGATATCTCCTTCGGGGCCGCAGCGCCGTCGCGATCGTCCTTGCTCGCGCCAACCAGGGTGGACGGCTCGCGGGACCTGGCGACCGACGGTCGCGCCGCCCGGGCCTCGCGTTCCATGCCGCGCGCCGGGCCCTCGTCCCTTGCCGGCGATTCTGCAGAGGGAGACCGCTCCCCAGGCGCGCCATTGGGCCGAGTGGATCCGGTCCCAGAAGCGACCGCGGACACGACGTCCCCTCCGGCAGCGGCCCGCCGAGCCGCGAGCGGCGTCGTCTGCTCGGACAACGGCGGCTCCGACGACCCGGTCCCCTCCGCCGGCGTGGCGCGGGCACCCGACTTAAGCGGCGAGGACGTGGCAAATTGGGACGAGGCAGCCGCGGCGACGTCGTGAGCACGCTCCCCGGCTCGACGCAACGACGCGAGGGAAGCCAAGATCGCGACCGCGAGGATGACGAGTACCGGGCGCGCCCACGGACTGCCCCGTACGGCCGGTGCGGCCGGGAGCGCGACGGGAGCGTCCGACGATCCGCTCGCCTGCGGCGGAGCCGGCTCACGCACACGGCGGAGAACACGAGCGTCGGCTACGCGCGCGGCTTCTTGCAATCGCCGGGCGCGCAGCGCCCTGCGACCGCCCAGAGCGCTCGACAAGAACGCGGCAAGATCCTCCTGGCGAACCGCCGCGTGCGACGCAAATGCTTCGAGCTCGAGGGCCAGTTCGCGCATCGACGCGTATCGGTCGCCCGTGTCCTTCGCGAGCGCTTTGGAGAGGATCGCCCGCAGGGCGCCCGGATAGCCGGGAGCGGCCGGGGATGGCGCCGGCTCCGGAGAAACGATGTGGAGCAGCGTGGCCGCCTCGGTCGGGCCGCGAAACGGGTGGGCGCCGGTCGTCAACTCGTAGAGCACGACGCCGAGCGCGAATACGTCCGCGCGCGCGTCGATGCTTTCGCCGCGCAGGTGCTCCGGCGCAAGATACGCGAGCTTGCCGGCGAGGTATCCCGAGCGCGTCGTCACGCTGCTCCCCAAGGCCGCGGTAGCCACGCCGAAGTCGACGACTTGAACGAGGCCGTCGGCGGTCACGAGAATGTTGTGCGGGGAAACGTCGCCGTGCACGACGCCGTAGAGGCGATTGGCCTCGTCGCGCAACTCGTGCGCCGCCTGCAGGCCGCGAGCGGCCTGCGCCACGATGCGCGCCGCCATGCCAAACGGAACGATCTCGGCTTCGGACGTCGCACTAAGCGCGCTCCTTCGCTCTTCGAGAAGCGTCGAAAGACTGTCCCCCTCGATCCACTCCATCACGAGAAAGAGCACGCCACGCTCTTCTCCGACGTCGACGATGGGGCAAATGTTCGGATGCCGGATGCGTGACGCCAGTTTGGCCTCGAGCAGGAACATGCTCTCGAAGCGCGGATCCGCCGAGAGGCTGGGGTGCATCACCTTCAAAGCGACGGTGCGC
>JBAULD010000280.1:0-1695 GCA_049578005.1 Polyangiaceae bacterium | reverse complement strand
CTCGACGTCGAGCGCGATTCGGACGCGCCCTTCGAGCGCGACGTCGGCGATCCGCGGTGGGGTACGGGAGGAATGAGGGGAGACGAGCGGGGTCCGCGTGCGACGCACGACGCGAGCGAACGGTCATGGCGCGGTTCACCTCGCCGCGGCGTCATCGTCCCCGCCCGCCGGTCGCAGGTCGAGTGGGAGAGCGGGCCGCCCCTTGGCATTCCTCCCGAGCCACCGGTTTCAGGCCCGGGACCGTACGTGGGGCTCGGGCCGAAGGGGTATCGACGCAGCGACGAGCGCATCCGCGAAGACGTGTGCGAGCGCTTCACTGCGCACGGCGACCTCGATCCGACGGACGTCGAGGTCGGCGTCCAGGGCGGTGAGGTCATGCTCTCCGGTACGGTCTCGACCCGCGCGCAAAAGCGCCTCGCCGAGGACATCGTGGAAGCGGTCGTGGGCGTGATAGAGGTCCACAACCATCTTCGTGTTCGGCGCCTTTTCGTGGACTCGCCAACGCGGGCCGAGGGGGGCGTCGTAGCGGAGGGGCGCGTGCAGGAGGGCATCGGGGCCGAGCACCGCTGACCTCCCTCCCGCTCAGGTGGCGCTGAGCAGCTCTTCGAGCTTTGCCACGAGTCTTTCGGGCAAACAAGGTTTGACGAGGATCGCGTCGCAGCCCGCGCTCGTGGCGTCTGCCGAAGGTCCAGGGAGCGCGTGGCCCGTCAATGCGATGATCGGGATGTGTTTGGTGCTGTCGTCTTGCTTCAGCCGTCTCGTCGCTTCCCAACCGTCCATGACCGGGAGTGATAGATCCATGACGACCGCGTCCGGATGGAGGCCACGCGTGAGATCCACAGCCTCCTGCCCGTTCGCCGCCTGCTCGACCCGGAACCCGGAAGAGGAAAGGTATTCGGCGTACATCGCTCGGTTGTCTTCGAAGTCGTCGACGACCAAGACGAGCGGCGGACTCTCCCAGTTATGGAGCATCTATTGGCGCATGCCTATCTCGTGCCCCCTGTGAGCAAGAACTCTACGGCGCGCACGAACTCTGCGGCGCGCCCTACGGCATCTCACGCGGCCTGAAGCGCCGCCCCGCCCGACAGCTCCAGCAGTTGCGTAGCGAGTCGCGCTCGCTCACCACTCGTGTGAACGCCGACGACGATGGAGCCATTGCGGACGCCCTCGTCGAGAAAGCGCGCCTGGTGGTCAGGCAGTCCAGCTGCTTCGAGCGCTGCGATGAAGGGACCCTCGCCCGGGCCCGCCGTGTCGCGCAGAAGTGCCCTTACGAGCGGCCCCACGACATGGAGTGCGCGGCCTCCCTGAGCCGGAACGACGACGAGGCTGGCGATAATGGTGCCGAGAACTCCTCCTGTCGGCCGCGAAGACCGGCCGGAGCCCTCCGAAGACGAACCGCCGAACTCGCGCACATGCGTCGTGTCGGACATGACGATGCTGATCGTGTCGCGCGGGAACCCAGCTTGGACGAGCTGTTCGATCGCGGCGTGCGCCGCATGGCGATCGCCGAAGAGCGCTGTGACATGTGTCGGCATGAGTCGGCCTCCGTCCCGACGGGCGTACTCGTCGGTTGCGACCCCAGGGTCGCAAAGCGTGTGCCCGCTGCGGCCAAAGTCATGCGGGAGAGCCAGAGGAGCGTACAGCTGGGGGTTTTCGGGGGGAGCGGCCGCGCTCCCCCCGGGGCGCGAGTGGTAG
>JBAULD010000279.1:0-6493 GCA_049578005.1 Polyangiaceae bacterium | reverse complement strand
GATCGGCGATTCGATCCCGAGCGCGGGCCACATCGCATCCACGCGCGCCGCAACCTCCGGACTCACGCGACAGGGCTCCGGCCAGTCCCGCGCATATCCCTCCTCGCGCCACTTGCCCGTTCCGTCGATGCAAACTTTGCTTCCCCAAAGCGCCTGGTTGGCGCCGTGATCGAGCTGGTCGATAGGTCCGTCGACGAACGCGAAGTCGCGCTTGGGGTCGAGGTTTGCCAGGAGGCGCCAGGCGACCTGTCCCAGGTTTTGTACGTCGACGTCGTGGTCGACGACGCAGATCACCTTCGAAAACGACATTTGGCCGGAGCCCCAGAGACCATGCGCGATGCGTGCAGCATGAAACGGATACTGCTTCTTGATCGACACGACGACCAGGTTGTGAAAGGCGCCCTCGACAGGGAGGTTCATGTCGACGACTTCGGGGAAAAGCATGCGCAAGAGCGGCAAGAACAGGCGCTCGGTCGCTTTGCCGAGCCAGGCATCCTCCATGGGCGGCGGCCCCACGACCGTCGCCGGATATACGGCGTCCGCCCGATGCGTGAGGGCAGTTACGTGGAAGCGCGGGAAGCGGTCCACCGGGGTGTAGTAGCCCGTGTGGTCGCCGAAGGGCCCTTCGGACGCGAGCTCTTCGCGCGGATCCACGTACCCCTCGAGCACGAAGTCTGCTTCCGCGGGAACCTCGAGGTCCACGGTCTTGCACCTCACGGTGCCGACGGCCCGCTTGCGAAGAAACCCGGCGAACATCCACTCGTCGATCCCGTCGGGCAGCGGGGCGGTCGCGGCGTAGGTGAGGGCCGGATCGCCCCCCAGCGCGACGGCCACATCCAGCCGTGGCAAACCCATCTCGCGCGCACGTCGGAAGTGTCGGGCCCCGGTCTTGTGGACTTGCCAGTGCATCGCCGTGCTGCGGGCGTCGAGCTTTTGCATTCGGTAGCAACCCACGTTGCGCGTGCCGGTTTCCGGGTCCCGCGTCACGACTTGCGGCAGCGTGATGAAAGGACCGCCATCCTTGGGCCAACACGTGAGGATAGGCAGCCGATCCAAGTCAACGTCGTCGCCCGTGCGGACGACGTCCTGACACGACGCGCGAGCGGCGGGGCGCGGGGGAACGTGAGCGAGTTCGGGGAGCTTGAGCGCCATTTGCGCGAGCTCGCGGGCGCTCGCCGGAGCGCGCGAGCGGACGAGCTCCTCGATTGCGCGAGCATGCTCTTCGAGGTCTTCGACCCCGAGCGCGAGCGACATTCGCCCGCGCGTGCCAAAAGCGTTAATGAGAAGCGGAAAGGTAGCCCCGGCGACATCTTCGAAGAGAAGCGCGGGGCCGGCCGCCTTCATCACGCGGTCGGCGATGGCCGCCACTTCGAGACGAGCTTCGACGCGCCGTCCGATGCGCACGAGCTCACCGCGTTGCTCGAGCGCACGAACGAATGCGCCCATGCCGTCCCACGCCATCGCGCCTCCAAACAAGTTTCAAAATAATTTGAACGAACAGCTTGTAGGCTTGCGCACAGCACCCGTCAAGGCAGCCCAACCAGCCATGAAGCCCGGTGATCACCCCGATTTCTATCGCCTGCCCGCCCCCGAGGGAAGAACGCGCGAGAGCACCATCCGTCTCGATGCGCGCGGTCGGTTCTGGCACGACGGACGGCAGGTCGAGCATGCCGGGCTAGCGGCGGCCCTTCACTCTTGGATCGGCCGCCATCCCGACGACGGCCGCTACATTCTCACGAATGGCTACGACTGGACGTACTTCACGGTCGACGATGCCCCCTACACCGTGCGCGCGATCCGCATCGAATCTGAGCGTATCGAACTGGTCCTGAGCGACGGAACCGAGGAGTCGCTGGACCCGGAGGGGTCGCGGATCGGCGCGGACGACGCCCTCTACGCAGTGGTCAAGCGCGGTGCGCCGTCGGGGCCCTACGACGCCAAGTTCACGCCCACCGCCCAAGCGGCACTCGCGCCCGTCCTGGTCGAGGGCGACCCGCCGCTTTTGCGCATCCGAGGGGGAATGCACGCGGTCGGGGCGAAAAGGACGCGCTTGGGGTAGGATGGCCCCACTCCGGAATGCGCCTGCTCATCGCCGATAAGCTTCACCCGCGCGCCATCGAAGAGCTACGAACGTTACCCCTGGAGGTCGTCTACGAGCCCGAGCTCACGAAAGAAAGCCTGGAAAAGAGCCTGCACGGCGTGGGGGTCCTCGTCGTTCGATCGACGGAGGTCACCGAATCCGCGATCGAAAATGCCAAGCAGCTCAACCTCATCGTGCGGGCGGGCGCCGGCTACAGCACAATCGACGTAAGGGCCGCGAGCAGGCGCGGCATCTACGTCGCCAATTGCCCCGGAAAGAATGCTTCGGCCGTCGCCGAGCTCGTCTACGGTCTGATGATCGCGCTCGACCGCCGGATTCCCGACGCCGTGGCGTCGCTCCGAGCCGGAAAATGGGAGCGCCAGGAGTTCAGCAAGGCCGAGGGCTTGCACGGGAAGACGCTCGGAATCGCCGGGCTCGGAGCCATCGGACGAGAGGTGGCGCTGCGCGCACGCGGCTTCGGGCTGAGCGTTGTCGCATGGAGCCGATCGCTGACGCCCGCGCGTGCAGCGGAGCTCGGAGTCGCACACGCAGGCTCAATCGAGGAGCTCGCGTCGAGGTGCCAGGTCCTGTCGCTTCACCTCGCGCTGGTCGAACGCACGAAGCAAATCGCAAGCCGACGGGTGCTCGGCCTGCTGCCTGACCGCGCGATCGTCATCAACGCCGCTCGCGCGGACCTCGTCGACAACGAGGCGCTCCTCGAGGCCGTCGACAGGCGTGGCTTCCGGGTGGGCCTCGACATCTATCCTGACGAGCCGCGCGGGTCGCGAACCTTCCCGTCGCCCGAGATCTTCCGATCGTACGCATCTGGCGGCCTTGTCTACGGAACACCCCACATCGCGGCCGCGACCGACCAGGCCCAGCTCGCAATCGCCACGGAAACGGTGCGCGTCATCCGGTCGTTCCTGCACGAAGCCACCGTTCCGAACGTCGTCAACGTTTCGTCCTCGTCCGCGGCTCGATTTCATCTCGTCATCCGAATGATGGACAAGATTGGGACTTTCGCGAACGTTTTGGCCGTGCTGAAGCGCCACGGGATCAACGTCGAGGAGGTTTCGAACACGGTCTTCGAGGGCGGGGGCGTCGCGGCGTGCGCGAAATTGCGGCTTCTTTCGAGGCCGACCGAGGCTTGTCTGGCGGAGATCAAGGCGTTCCACGAAGTCCTGCACGTCGACCTCGTAACGCTGCCGATGCTCGCGTGATCGCCCGGGGCGGCGCGATCCTTCTCGTTTGCGCGTTCGGAGCATGCAAGGCGGGGCCGCTCGGCCGAACGGCCGACGCCGGTGCGGAGATCGCGGACGCCGGCTTGCCAAGTCGGGAGCCGGCAGCGCTCGTCGTGGATGCATCGTCACCGCCCGACGATACGGTGCTTCCGTCGACCAGCGACGAGCTCGTGGGGCGCGCCGGACACCTCCTCGAGGCCATCTCACGGGACGACGCCACGCTCGCCAACGACATTCTCTTTCCGCGGGATGGCTGGCTCCTGACCCGCGAGGCGCTCGACCCGGGCAAGGACTGGGAGAGCCATGTGGCGACGCCCTTCCGAAAAGGAGTGCACTCGCTCTGGCGGCAGCATCACGCAATCGACCACGCCCAGGTCGTGTCCCTCGTGCTCGGGGGCGCCATTCGGCAAACCACACCGCGCAAGCACGGCTGGAAGAAGCCCTTGTGGACCGCAAGCGATTCGCGGCTCACGTTCGTCGCCAACGGCCGCACGCGCGTCGTCACCATCCACGAGATGGTGGCCTGGCGTGGCGCTTGGTACGTAACGCGGCTGTAACGCCGGCCCCGGATCGGCTGCGATGGACGAAGGTTAGCGCCGAGACCTCTCCGCCTCGATCTCAGCGAGGAGTTGCTCGACACGCATCGTGCCCTCCAACCCGTCGTCGAAGAAGAAACGGAGTTCGGGCGCGTGACGCAACCGGAGCCGATGCGCCAACTCGCGCCGAAGCATTCCCGAAGCGCGGCCGAGAGCCTCCACGACCGTTACCCGTCGCTCCGCGTCGCTTCCTCCGTCGAGAAGTCTCACGTTCACTCGAGCGCTCCGGAGGTCCGGCGAGACTTCGACCCGCGTCACGATCGCGCCGGCAGCTCCGGGGTCTTTCACGTCGCCGGCGACGAGGAGCGTCGCCAACTCCTCACGAATCGCTTCGGCGACGCGGCGTACGCGCGTTCCGTGCTCGGGGCTACCCATCCTCGCCTCCGTACATCTCGTCGCCGATCGGGACGAGCTCCGTCTCGCGATCAGTCAGGACGGCTTCTTCCTGGGTCTCGGCCACGCGCGCCACTTGCTCGAGCACGGAGTCGCAGACGCCCGCCTCGCCCGAAACGACGCTCACTCCGAAAATCGCGCGCTGAAGCTTGTCCTGCGCGCCGACTTCGGCGATGGAGACGTCGAAGTGGGCGCGCACCCGATCGCGAAACTTCCGCACGACCCGCCGCTTGTCCTTGAGCGACCGCGCGTGCGGGACATGAAAGGTGAGGCGCAAGACTCCAACGAACATCAGAGCCTCTGTTTGATCTCCTCCACCTCGAAGCACTCGATGAGATCCTTCTCTTTGAGGTCGTTGTAGCCCTCGAGGCTGATTCCGCACTCAAAGCCCTCCGGGACTTCTCGCACGTCGTCCTTGAAGCGCTTGAGGCTGGCGATCTTGCCCTCCCAGACCACGACCCCTTCGCGCACCAGGCGCACCTTGCCGCTTCGAACGATCTTGCCTTCGATGCACATGCATCCAGCGACGGCGGTTCCTTTGACCTTGAAGATCTGGCGCACCTCGGCCTTGCCCTGCTGCTTTTCGACGAGCGTCGGAGGAAGCAAGCCCTCCATCGCTCCCTTCACGTCCTCGAGCGCGTTGTAGATGATCGAGTACATCCGAATCTCGATCTTGTTCTCCTCGGCCAGAGCTGCCGCCTTGCCCGCGGGTCGGACGTTGAAGCCGACGATGATTGCCTTGGAAGCAATCGCAAGGTTCACGTCGCCCTCTGTAATCGCTCCGGCGGCCGCGTTGATGACTGACAGTTTGACTTTCTCACTCGACAGCTTCGCCAGCGCGTCGGCGAGTGCCTCGACCGACCCCTGGACGTCGCCCTTGATGATGACCCGCAGCTCTTCCTGACCGCTCTCGGCAATCCGCTTCGAAAGCTCCTCGAGCGACACTTTGGCCGTGGCGGGGATGACGTTCTTGGCCATCTTTCCACGGCGGCTCTCGGCGATTTCTTGAGCCTTCTTCGGGTCTTTCACCGCGTCCATGCGGTCGCCCGCGTTCGGCACTTCACTCAAGCCCAAGATTTCGACAGGCGTCGCAGGGCCTGCTTCCTGAAGCTGCTTGCCATGCTCGTTGGTCATGGCGCGCACTTTTCCGAAGCCGGCGCCGGCCAGCACGAAGTCGCCGACGCGGAGCGTTCCGTCCTGAACGAGCACGCGGGCGACCGGACCGCGGCCGCGATCGAGCAGCGCCTCGAGGACGGTGCCACTCGCGGCTCGGTTGGGATTGGCCTTGAGCTCGAGGAGCTCGCTCTGGAGCGCAATGGACTCGAGCAGGCGATCTACCCCCTCCCCCGTGACCGCGCTGACGTTCACGAACAGTGTGTCGCCACCCCAGTCGTCGGGGACCAGGCCCTGCTCGACCAGCTCCCGCTTCACCCTCTCCGGGTCGGCGTTCGGCTTGTCGATCTTGTTGACGGCCACGATGATGGGGACCTTCGCCGCCTTGGCATGGGCGATCGCCTCTTTCGTCTGTGGCATCACGCCGTCGTCCGCAGCGACGACGAGGACGACGATGTCGGTAACGCCGGCGCCACGAGCGCGCATCTGGGTGAAGGCCTCGTGACCAGGCGTATCGAGGAACACGACCGTACCGTGCTTCGCCGCGACCTTGTAGGCGCCGATGTGTTGCGTGATTCCGCCCGCCTCGCCTCCCGCGACGTTGGCTTTGCGGATTCTGTCGAGAAGGCTCGTCTTTCCGTGGTCGACGTGACCCATGACAGTGACCACCGGGGGACGCAGGTCGCCGATGGGTTTCTCTTCGGCTGGCTTCTCCTCGTCGCCGCGCGCCTCTGCGATTGTTTGCTCTTCGCTCTTGCCGACGTCTTCGACGTCCCAACCGAACTCGCCCGCAAGAATTTTCGCCGTGTCCGCGTCGAGGGTCGTGTTGATGTGGACGTTGCTCATCCCCATCGAGAGCAGCTTCATCAAGAGCTCGGTCGCCTTGAGGCTCATGCGCTGCGCCATCGTCTGAAGCGTCACGTCGTTCTCGATGCGGATGACCTTCTTGTGCGCGCTCATCTCCTGCGTCGAGACGATCGGCGGCTTGCGAGGCGGCATCGGACCGCTCATGCGACGCCCTCCGGCGCCCCCCGGCGTGCGGCCCATCATCGGTCGGCCCGGCTGTTGAC
>JBAULD010000278.1:0-5753 GCA_049578005.1 Polyangiaceae bacterium | reverse complement strand
GAGCCTGCGCTGGATGGAGCGGCGTGAACCCGAGCGCCCGCTCGACCTGGCTTCGGCACGAGTGGCCCGTCGCAAGCAGACGGGCGCGGTCCCGCTCGGGGTCGATCTTGCCCTTCCACGATAGCTCGAAGATGCCGAGGGAGTCTTTCTTGTGCGCCACCTCGTGCCCGTACACTCCGCACATCCCGCAGCACCCGCTCTTCACGATTTCGAGGGGTACGCCCAGGGAACCGAAGACCTTTGCCCATTGCGCAGGAGCCTTGGTGACGAGGGCCTGCTCCGTGCAATGCGACAGAAGGCGGAAGCCCTGCGCGTTCCCAGAGGCTGGTTCGGCTCCCAATCTCTGCTCGGCGAGCCACTCTTGCAGAAGCCATACGCGGAAGCCGGCGTCGGCTCCCAGCTCCTTCGGGTATTCGTCTCGGTACGTGAGGACGACGGCGGGCTCGATTCCGACCAGGGGAAAGCCGAGCGACGCGACGCGACGCAGAAGCTCGGTGTTGCGAGCCACCACCCGGCCGAAGGCGCGAAGAAAGCCTTTGACGTGCAACGCTTTGCCGTTCTCGAAATACGGAAGAACATGGGGCTGGAACCCGAGGGCTCGGAGTAGCAAGCACGAAGCTTCGAGGACGGCGGGCTCGTAGAACGTCGTGAAGGCGTCCTGGAGAACCACGACGACCCGCGCGTCCTTCGAGAGTCGCTCGAGGTCGGCGAGTGGCGCGATCGGAATACCGTGGTGCGCGAGGCGTTTTGCCGCCGGCTCGGAGTCGAGGAGGGGGGCGTCCGTGATGCCGGCGACGCGAGCGGTCCACCAGCGGCCGAGGGCGTTGCCCATCAGCGCGTTGGCAAGGCGTGGTGCGCGAGCCAAAAACGGGAGCATCCGCTCGAGGAGCGCGGTCAGGTAGTCGCCGAGGGGTCGCGCGTAGCGCCGGTGGTAGAGCTCCAGGAATTGCGCGCGAAAATCGGGTACGTCGACGCGCACGGGGCACTGCGTCGCACATGCTTTGCAGGCGAGGCAGCCCGACATTCCGTCGTACACCTGGTGCGAGAAATCTCGAGATCGATCTCGATGCACCAGTCGGTTCCAGAGCCGGATGATCCACGGAATGGTTCCGGTGTCGTGCAGAGCCTGGGTGGCCACGAGGCCCGTTCGGGCGAGGAGACGCAGCCATTCGCGCATCAGCGTCGCGCGACCTTTCGGCGAGTGAATGCGGTCGCGCGTAATCTTCGACGACGGGCACATCACGTTGTCGGTGCTCGTGTCGAAGCACTGCCCGTTGCCGTTGCACGCGAGTACGGGACCCAGCGCTTCCCGGTCGGAGCTCGCGATCTGCCGGTCGAGCGACCCGCGCGTCGGGGGTTCGTCGATCCGCACGAGCAGGTGGCGACTTCCGGCTGGAGTGGCGATCTTGCCGGGATTGAGCTGATTTCTGGGGTCGAAGAGGGCCTTGATGCGCTGGAGCTCGGGGTAGAGCACTGGGCCGAAGTGATGCGGCACGAGCTCGGAGCGAAACCCCTTTCCGTGCTCGCCCCAAAGCAGTCCCCCGTGCCGGGTGACGAGCTCGGTCACCGCGTCGGTGATCCGCCGCACGCGCGCCTCGTCCTCGGGGTCCTTCAAGTCGAGCGCCGGCCGGACGTGCAGACACCCGACGTCGACGTGGCCGAACATGCCGTAGCGAAGCCCCTCGGCGTCGAGGAGCGCCCGAAACTCGCGCACGTACGCCTGGAGGTTCTCCGGGGGAACGACGGTGTCCTCCACGAACGGCACGGGCTTTCGCGCTCCGGGGGTATTGCCGAGTAGCCCGACACCCTTCTTGCGGAGGTTCCAGAGGCTCGCGCGTTCGCTCGGCTTCCACGTCAGCGCGTAGCCATGCGGCGCGCCCGGTGTCCCTCGGCGCTCGGCGATTTCGGAGAAGAGAGCTTCGACCTTTGCCTGCACGCCGGCTTCGTCGTCCCCGCTATACTCCACGAGGTTGATGGCGCGCGTCACCTCGGTGCCGTGGTCGACGAGAAAGGTGCGGACTTCGTCGTAGATGACGTCGCCTTTGGCGAGCGTAAGCACCGTTTCGTCGATGGCCTCGACGGATCCGGGGTCGGTCGCGACCAGCCACTCGGCGCTCGCGAGCGCGGCGTCGAAGCTCGGATAGCGCAGCACGAGCAGCGCTCGATGGCGCTCGAAGTGCGTGAGGCGCAGGCGCGCCTCGGTGACCACGCCGAGCGAGCCTTCGCTCCCTGCCAGGAGCTGCGCGAGGTCGACGCTGGACCCGTCCGGCTCCGCCATGTGCGCGAGGTTGTAGCCCGTCATGAATCGGCGAAGCTTCGGAAAGACGCGGGCGATTTCCTCGCGCCGATCCGAAGCGATCTCGCGCGCGAGCTTGTGCGCTTGCGCGACGAGTCCGGGCTGGGCGCAGAGAGCGTCGAGATGGGCGGCGCCGACGCGTGCCGTGCGGTGAACGATGCCGCCGCGAAGCACCACTTCGAGGTCGAGGATGTGCTGGCTGGTTTTGCCGTGCAGACGCGAGCCTTCGCCGCTGGCGTCGGTCGAGACCATCCCTCCGAGCGTCGCTCGATTGGAGGGCGACAGGTTGGCCGCGAAGTAGACGCCGTGCGGCTTCAGAAAAGCGTTCAGATCGTCGAGCACGACGCCCGGCTGCACCCGGACGAAGCCCGCATCGAGATCGAGGGCGAGAATCTTCGCCATGTGTCGCGAAAGATCCATCACGACGCCGCTCGTCAGGGACTGTCCGTTGGTCCCCGTTCCGCCGCCGCGCGCGGTGAGGGCGACTTCGTGGAACGGCGGCTGGTCGATGAGCCGCAGGGCGAGGGAAACGTCGGCGGCGCCGCGCGGAAAGATCACGGCTGCCGGCAGCACCTGATAAATGCTGTTGTCGGTCGCGGCCGAAAGGCGCGTCGCGTAGTCGAGGCAAATCTCTCCGGCAAAGCCCCCGCGAGACAACTCACGCGCAAAAGCAGCGACGTTCGGCTCGACGCTGGCGAGTGGGTCGAGGCGAGGGACGATTCCGGACCGGGAAGGCTGAGCGGTCGTCACCGGATCACGAACCGCATGAGGACGACCGCCAGGCCGACGCCGATGAGCAAGAACCCGATCGCGATGGCACCGAGCAGCACGAGGTTCAGCCGCTGCGCGCGTATCTCGGACGCCTTCGGAAGCGCACCGTAGGCCCCCAGCACCGGGGTGGGCGCCGACGTCGCGACGATCTCCTGGGGCTGTCGGCGCGGTGCTTGGGCTCCGGTGGGACCGAAGGCGAACGCCGTCGCCTGCGCATCGGCGGAGATCGCCGGAGGGGCGAGCCGCGTCGCCAGCTTCGAATCGCCGACGAGCACTTGCTGCATTGCGCTCGCGAAATCGGCCGCGGAGGAAAAACGGTCTTCGGGGCGCTTGGCCAGCGCGCGATCGATGACCTGCTCGAGCAGCGGCGGGAAGACCCTGCCCGGGACCCGCTGATTGAGCGGGACGGGGCGGCCTGTGACGTGGAGCTGGATGTAGTCCATGGGGCTCTTCGCGTCGAAGGGCAGCTTGCCCGTCAGCACCTCGTAAAGGATGACGGCCAGGGAGTAAATGTCGCTCGCCGCCGTGAGGGTCTTGCCTTGCGCCTGCTCGGGACTCATGAACTCGGGCGTACCGAAGACCATTCCTTCTTGCGTGAGGATGACCGACCCGGGGCGCATTTGACGCTCGCCCACTTTCGCGAGCCCGAAGTCGAGCACCTTCGGATAGTCGCGAATGCCCGCCGTTTGTACGATGAAGATGTTCTCGGGTTTCAAGTCGCGGTGGATGATGCCGGCCTTGTGCGCTTCGTCGAGCGCGCCGCAGATCTGAATCAGAATCGGGAGCGCGCGCTCCGCAGAAAATGGTCCATCGGCACGGAGAGTTTGGTTGAGATTTTTCCCCTCCAAGAACTCCATGATGATGTAGAGGGATCCGTCGTCGAGTTCTCCGTAGAGAAATACTTTGACCGTGTTGGGGTGGGTGAGCTGACTCATCGCGCGCGCTTCTCGGCGGAAGCGCGACACGAGGTCTTGGCGGCTCGCGAGCTTGGGGTGCAGGATCTTCACCCCGACCATGCGGTTCATCTCGGGCTGAAGCGCGCGGTACACGGCGCCCATCCCGCCCGAGCCGATCTTCTGCAAGATCTGGAAGCTGCCGTTCAGGATGTCGCGTCCGATGAACGGATCCTGCGGGCGCATGGGTGCAATGGGAGAGTGGTACCACGAGTTGCGCCGCGGCATCATCCGTGGCCATGCTCCTCCTCGCTTCAAAGCTCCTCACCGAACAGGGGTTCGTCCACGCGTTTCCGACGCGCAGCGCTACCGATGCAGACGCGGCGGCCCATTTCTCGGCCGGGGTCATCGTCCAGGTGAAACAGGTTCACGGAAGACGAGTCGTCGAAGCAGCCGGTGCAGCAGATGCCGAGGCCGACGCCATCGTGGGCCGGGCCCGGCCGGACGCACCATGCCCCGTCCCCGCCGGGCCCGTCGTTGTGGGAGTGCGTGTGGCCGACTGCGTCCCGCTCCTTCTCGCCGATCCGCGCACCGGTGACGTAGCCGCCGTTCACGCGGGCTGGCGCGGCGTCGTCGCGAACGTGGCGCAAGCCGCGGTCGACGCGCTGTCGGGCGGCCCTCTCTTCGCGGCGATCGGTCCCTGCATCGGCGCGTGCTGCTTCGAGGTCGGACGAGACGTGGGAGCTCGAATCGCGGAGTCGTGCGGCACGCAACGCGTCGTCGTATGGGGCGCTCAGGACAAGGTCTACGTCGACCTTCGCGCGGCGGTGCGCGCACAACTGCGCGCCGCCGGCGTCGTCGACGCACACATCGAGGACGTGCCTGGATGCACCAAACACGAATCCGCACGTTTCCACTCATTCCGCCGGGACGGCGCCGGAGGCGGGCGCATGCTCGCTGCAATTGCCGCGAGACGGTGATGCTCTCGCCAGTCTATTGTTCGGCTCGTGAGATTCCAACACCGCGCCGGGGGAACTGCCGAGGAGAGCGAACGGAAACGAACCGAGGGGCAACTTCTCTGGGCCGATCGAATGGCATCGATGGGCATGCTCGCCGCGGCAGTCGTCCACGAGCTCAACAACCCGCTCGGGGTCGCGATGGCCAATTTGGGTTTCGCGCTCGAAGAGCTGGGGGCGCTCGAGGCTCAGCTCGTGGCGGGAGAAGCGGAGGGCGCGATGGAGCTGGCCGCCCGGCTTGCCCGCGCGCGGGCGCACACCGTCACAATCGCGGATGCGCTCCGTGAGGCGAGGCTCGGCGGGGACCGCGCGCGCCTCATCGTCCGAGACCTGAGGACGTTTTCGCGTGCCGACGACGAGCGCCGGGATGTCGTCGACGTGCGTCGCGTCTTGGAGTCGTCGATAAACCTCGCCTATCGAGAGATCCGGGAACGAGCCCGCCTGGTGAAGGACTACGGTCCCATCCCTTCCGTTCGCGGAAGCGAGAGTCGGCTCGGGCAGGTGTTTCTCAATTTGCTTCTCAACGCGGCCCAGGCGATTCGCGAGGGCGACGTCGAGCGCCACTGCATCCGCGTCGTCACGCGGACCGACGAGCTCGGCCAATGTGTGGTGGAGGTCTCGGACACGGGCGACGGGATCGCTCCGGAGAATCTTCCGCACGTATTCGAGCCATTTTTCACGACCAAGCAGCGAACTTCGACCGGCTTGGGTCTCAGCATCTGCCAACACGTCGTCGCCGCACTGGGGGGCGACATCGCGGTCGAGAGCGGCGCGGGC
>JBAULD010000277.1:0-9080 GCA_049578005.1 Polyangiaceae bacterium | reverse complement strand
CCCCATGACCGTCGATACTGTGTTCGACCTCGCCTCGATCACGAAGCCGATCGCCACGGCAACCAGCATCATGGCGCTCTTCGAGAGAGGGGCGGTCGGCCTCGACGACCCGCTGGCGAAGTACGTCCCCGAGTGCGACAAGAACGGCAAGGCGGGGGTCACGATTCGGCACCTACTTCTTCATGTCGCGGGCTTTCCGCCGGACATCCCGAAGGGCGACTTCGGCCACGGCCGCGACGAGGCCATCCGCCGCATTTGTAATACGCCGCTCCGCGCGGCCCCCGGGATCGCTTCGATCTACAGCGACCTCGGGTTCATCCTGCTCGAAGAGGTCGTGCGGCGCGTCACGTCGCGCGAGCTGCCCGACTTCGCGGCGCAGACGATCTTCACGCCACTCGGAATGACGGACACGGGCTTTCTTCCTTCGGGCGAGCGAAGACAGCGCGCCGCATGGACGGAGTTCGTCGACGGTGGGTGGCGAGTGGGCGTCGTGCACGATCCGCGGGCATTTCTGCTGGGCGGCGTGGCCGGACACGCGGGGCTCTTCTCGACGGGCGACGACCTCGCGCTGTACGCGCGCGCGATCCTCGGCGGCGGCGAGGTCGACGGGAAACGCTTGCTTTCGGCCCGAACGGTATCGACGATGATCGCTCCGCACGACACCCCCGGAGGCGTGAGGGCGCTCGGCTGGAACGTCGATGGACAATATCGCGGAGAAGGGCTCTCCCCGCGAGCGATCGGTCACTTCGGCTTCACGGGGACTGCGCTGTGGATCGACCCCGACAAGGATCTCTTCGTCGTCGTGCTGACCAACCGCGTGCACCCCGACGGCAAAGGCGACGCAAAGCCGCTCGTCGCGCGGATCAACACGCTGGCGGCGCAAGCGATCGGCCCGACGGCCGGCAGGGTCCGGGCGTGCGTCGACCCGGCGACCGACGTGCACACCGGGATCGACGTTCTTCGCGACGAGGGGTTCGCGCGACTTCGCGGGCGGCGGGTCGGCCTCATCACCAACGCGAGCGGCCTCGCTCGGGACGGAACCTCCACGGTCGACCTCTTGAGAGACGCGCCGGAGGTTCACCTGGTCGCTCTCTTCACGCCCGAGCACGGACTCGGCTCGAACCTCGAAGGGCGAATCGACAGCGGCGTGGACGGGCGAACGGGCTTGCCGGTCTACAGCCTGTACGGTGATGCCTTCGCGCCGAGCGCCGAAAGCCTGGCGGAAATCGATACACTCGTCTTCGACATTCAGGACGTCGGCACCCGCTTTTTCACGTACGCATCGACGATGGAGCGCGCGATGAAGGCGGCGCGCGATCGGGACCTGCGCTTCGTCGTGCTCGACCGGCCGAATCCCATCGACGGGATCGATGTCAGCGGGCCGGTACGCATGCCGTCGTCGCAGTCGTTCGTGAACTATCACGCGCTCCCCATCCGCCACGGACTGACGCTCGGTGAACTCGCGACGATGCTGAACGCGGACGAGCACCTCGGCCTGGCGCTTTCCGTCGTGCCGATGCGCGGGTGGCGCCGCTCGGCGTACTGGGACGAGACGGGCCTGCAATGGGTGAATCCGTCGCCGAATCTACGGAGCGTGCAGCAGGCGCTGCTCTATCCCGCCGTGGGCTTGCTCGAGGCGACCAACCTCTCGGTGGGCCGGGGGACGGACGCGCCCTTCGAGCGGCTCGGCGCTCCTTGGATCGACGGGCGGGAGCTCGCAGCCGCGCTCTCGGCCGACTCGTTGACGGGCGTCTACTTCGTGCCCGAGACGTTCACGCCGGCGGCCGATCACTACGCCGGCCAGCGCTGCGGCGGAGTCCACGTGGCCGTACGCGATCGGGCGCAGTTCGAGCCCGTCCGAACCGGTCTGGCCATCGCGCGAGAGCTTCATCGCTTGTATCCGCGCGCGTGGGACTTCCCAAAGCTGGAACGGCTGCTCGTGCATCCCGACGCGATGGAGGCGATCGACAAGGGCCTCCCACTCACGGACATCGTGGCGACGTTTCGCGTGGAGCTCGCGGCGTTCGCCGCAAAGCGGGAGAAATATCTCCTCTATGTCCCCGGCGACTGCGTCGAAGTAGCCCGTTGAGACCGCTCGGTCGGCGGACATCGACAGCTCCGGCCCCAACGGGTACGCCATCGGGCATGAACCATCCGATCGGAGCTCTCGGCGCCCTCTCGTGTGTGCTCGCCATCGCTTGCACGACGTCCCCTCCCGCCGGAGGCGCCGCCACGGCCGCTCCGGCCCTGGCGTCCTCTCCGGCGGCCTCCGTTGCGGCGCCGACCGTCCCGGCCGTCCCCCCGCCTTCGGGATCCGAGGATCTCGTCGGCAAGCCCGCGCCTGATTTCTCCGCCACGGCGCAGGACGGTTCCACCGTTCACCTCGGAGCGCTCAAAGGAAAGAGTGTAGTGCTCTATTTCTATCCCAAGGACGAGACTCCCGGTTGCACGAAGGAGGCTTGTTCGTTCCGAGACGCGTGGGCCTCGATCGCAAAGACGGGCGCGGTCCTCATCGGCGTGTCCGCAGACACGACCGACTCGCACAAGAGCTTCGCCGCGCACTATAACCTCCCGTTCTTGCTCGTCACCGACGCCGACGGCAGCGTGGGACGTTCGTACGGAGTGCCTTTCCGCGGGCATCACGCGCGGCAGACATTCGTCATCGGACCCGACGGCAACGTGCGCAAGGCCTATCGTGAAGTGGACGTGGCCGTGCACGCGCAGCAGGTGCTCGGCGACCTGACGCATCCGAGCTGAC
This sequence comes from Polyangiaceae bacterium, assembly GCA_049578005.1. Taxonomy (GTDB): domain Bacteria; phylum Myxococcota_A; class Polyangia; order Polyangiales; family Polyangiaceae; genus Palsa-1150. The sequence goes on along the minus strand of JBAULD010000277.1, from coordinate 6,322 downwards.
TGGCCCCGTAAGGGCGTACAATGCGGTCGTGCGTCTCGCCGTTCCTCCTCCGGTCTTGCCGATGCTCGCCAAGCGGGTGAGCGAAATTCCCGAAGGCGACGACTGGATCTTCGAACCCAAGTGGGACGGGTTCCGCGCGCTCGTCTTCCGCGATGGTGACGAAGTGCTCATCCAGAGTCGCGACGAGAAGGGTCTCGACCGTTATTTCCCCGAGCTCCTCGGGCCCATCCAATCCCAGCTCCCGCGGCGGTGCGCGCTCGACGGCGAGATCGTCATCGCAACGGCTCATGGCCTGGATTTCGAAGCTCTTCAGCTCCGGCTCCATCCGGCCGCTTCCCGCGTCCAAATGCTGTCCAAGAGCATCCCGGCGTCGCTCGTCTTTTGGGACATTCTCTGCGACGGAGACACCGACCTCCGGACTACCCCGTTTCGCCAGCGGCGCGAGCGGCTCGAGTCCGTCCTCGCCGGCGCGACGCCGCCCATTCATTTGACTCCCCGGACGACGGAGCGCGATGTCGCACGCGACTGGTTTCGGCGTTTCGAGGGGGCAGGGCTCGACGGAGTGATGGCCAAGGCTGCGTCGGGCATTTACGAGCCGAACAAGCGCGTGATGTTCAAAGTCAAACACGAGCGCGACTGCGACTGCGTCGTAGCCGGCTTTCGATGGCACAAGAACGCCCACGCGACCGCGGTAGGGTCTCTCTTGCTCGGTCTCTACGACGAGTCGGGGGGACTTCAGCACGTCGGCGTTTGCGCCAGCTTCACGGACCAGACGCGGCGCGACCTCGTGAACCACTTGGCGCCCTATCGCGACGGCGCCCTGGCCGGACATCCCTGGGCGCACTGGGCCGGGAGCGGGGGCCAAGACGAAGACCACCCAGGGGGGCGGCGGATGCCCGGCGGCAAGAGCCGCTGGAGCCAAGGCAAGGACCTCTCGTGGGAGCCGCTCCGGCCCGAGCTCGTCGTGGAGGTCGCGTACGATCACATGCAGGGTTCGCGCTTCCGTCACACGGCGCAGTTCCGGCGCTGGCGCAGCGACAAGCGACCGACCGGTTGCACGTACGCACAGCTCGAGGTGGTGGCACCGCACGAGCTCGCGCAGATTTTCGCGGTCGGCGCGGGCGCGTGACGCACTGCCGCTATCCCTTCGTCGTCGGCCGCGCGCGTGAGGTGCGCCAAGCGCGGGTGGGGTCGTCGTCGGGGTCGGGCGTCTCTTGCTCGGGGCGCAGCTCCTCCGGCACATTGCGGAGATTCACCCGGATCCGCGTCCAAGTCGACGACCGGCCGCGCATCGAGTCGACCAGGACATCGTCGACAGCGAGCTGCGCGGCGGCGCCGGGGTACTTGCTCTTCCACCGCTCGAGGCCGGCGAGCGCCGCTTCTTTGTCGGGAGAGTTCGCCACGACGACGAGGGGCATCTTCGTCCGCGGCTTCTTGGCGACCCGAGACGGCGCGACGCGCGGCCCCTCGCCGGCCATCTTTCGAAAATGGGGGGGCCAGGGCGCGTCCCCGAGGCCGGACGCCTCGTCTCGGTCGGCCAGGTTGAGCAGAGGCTCGAGCGAGCAGGGCGTGTCGTCGATCGCGGCGTGCGGGTCGCCTATCGCGACGAACCGACCGGGCACCGTGAACACCGTGAAATCGGCCGGCTCGCACGCCGCGACCTCGTCCCATCGAAGCGGCGTCGAGACCCGCGCGTCGGGCAGGGGGCGCACCGAGTACGCCGAACACGTCGTCCGATCTTTGGCATTCTGGTTGTAGTCGAGAAACACTCCGTGGCGCTCTTCCTTCCACCACTTCGAGGTGGCGACCGCCGGGGCGCGGCGCTCGATCTCTCGAGAGAGCGCGAGGGCAGCGCGACGCACCTGCGTAAACGTCCACCGCGGCTCGATGCGGACGTTCACGTGCATGCCGCGCGAACCGCTCGTCTTCGGAAAACTCGCCATCGCAAGCTCGTCCAAGAGCGCCTTGACTTCGAGGGCGACCCGGCGAACGTCGTCCCACGCGACCCCCGGCCCTGGATCGAGGTCGACCCTCAGCTCGTCTGGGTGCTCCAGATCCCCTGCGCGAACGGGATGAGGATGCAGCTCGATGCAGCCGAGATTGACCACCCAGGCCAGGCCTGCGGCGTCGTCGACCACGACCTCTTCGGCGGTGCGCCCCGACGGGAAAGAAAGCGTCACCGCTCGCAACCACTCGGGCCGATTGTCCGGGGCGCGCTTCTGGTAGAAAGCCGGCGCCTCGGCCCCGTCGACGAAGCGCTTGAGCACGAGCGGCCGGTCGCGAATCCCCGCGAGAGCCCCGTCGGCGACCGACAGATAATACCGCACGAGGTCGAGCTTCGTGAGTTTTGCTTCTTTCGCGAAGTACGGCTTGCGCGGGTTGGTGATGCGGACGTCGTGCCCGCCGATCGACAACGTCTCTGCCTCTTTGTCGGCCACGAAGAACGAGGCTACATCAAGGCTCATGGCGGATACGAAGCAAGACGTCATCGACATGCTTCGAGAGCTCGCGGAGCTGACGATGCTCGACGAGGGCGACCCGCAGTCGTTCCGGGTGCGCGCCTACGAGAGCGCCGCCCAGGCGGTGGCGGCACAGAGCGTCGATCCCGGCGCGCTCACGGCCGGACAGCTCCAGAAGATCGACGGAATCGGCAAGAGCACGGCGGAGAAGATCCGAGAGCTCGTCGACACCGGGACCGTGCAGAAGCTACGGGCGCTCCGGCAGAAGCACCCAGCCGGCGTCGTTGCACTCCTTCGAATTCAGGGACTCGGCCCCAAGGCGGTCCAGCGCCTTCGGGCGGAACTCGGAGTCCAATCGGTGGACGACCTTCGCCGAGCCCTTGCGGACCACAAGCTGCGCGAGCTCAAGGGCTTCGGCCAGAAGTCCGAGGAGAAACTCTCGCACGCACTCGCGCGACTTGCAGCGCAAGGGGCGATCGATCGGACGCCGATCTCCGTCGCGCTGCCACTCGCGACGCGCGTCGTGGCGCGGATGCTCGAGGTCCCGGGCGTGACGCACGCCTCCTACTGCGGCTCGCTGCGGCGTTTTTCCGAGACCGTCGGCGACATCGACATCGTCGTTGCTGCCGCTTCGTCGGAGCCGGTCATGGAGGCCTTCGTCTCGATGAAGTTCGTGGACCGAGTGCTCGCACGCGGCGACGCCAAGACGAGCGTCGTCACGCATCGCGGAACCCAAATGGACCTCCGCGTGGTCGCCGCCCACCAGCTCGGTGCCGCGCTCGTCTATTTCACCGGATCGAAGGGCCACAACATCAAGCTCCGACAGCGCGCCCTCGGCCGCGGCCTCACGCTCAACGAGTACGGCCTGTTCGAGACCGACGGCGGCAAGCTGATCGCGAGTGAGACAGAGGCGCAAATTTACGAAGCGCTCGGGCTTCCGTGGATATCTCCTGTCCTACGCGAGGACGCGGGCGAAATCGACGCCGCCGAGAAGGGCGCCCTGCCTCGGCCAATCGGAAAAATCCTCGGAGATTTTCACGTCCACACGTCCGTCTCTCGCGATGCCTCGTCACCCGTGGAAGACGTCGTGGCGTTCGCGAAGGCGCGAGGATACCGCGCGCTTGCAATCACCGATCACGCCGAAGGCGCGCTCCCGGGCGTGGGGCGAGAAGCCATGATCGAGCAGCGCGCCAAGCTGCGGACCATCCAGGCTCAGCTCGGCGACTCGCTCACGCTCTTGCATGGGGTCGAGCTGAATATCGGAGCCTCGGGCGAGCTCGATTACGACCTCGATTTTCGCCGCGGTTTCGACTTCTGCCTCGCTTCGGTACACGATCAATTCGATCTCGATCGCGCGGCGCAGACGCGCCGCATCGTCGCCGCAATGCACGATCCGACCGTGCGCATGATCGGGCACCTCTCGGCGCGCATGATCGGCGCGCGCCCGCCCATCGATTTGGACCTCGATGTGATCTTTGCCGCGGCAGAAGAAACCGGAACCGCCCTGGAGGTGAATGGCGCCCTTCCCCGGCTCGATATGTCGCTCGAGGCACTCCGTCGCGCGCGCGGTCGCGACCTGACCCTCGTGCTCACCAGCGATGCCCACGAGACGAGCGAGCTCGGACGGGTGGGGTTTGCCGCGCTCCATGCCGAGCGGGCCTGGGTCGACTCGGACCGCATCGTCAACGCGCTAACGCCCGAGCGGCTCTTGGCGTGGACGGCAAAGAAGGTACCCAGGGCGGCGTAGAAGCTCGCCGCCGAACGGGCCCAGAAAGTATTCCGCACCCTTTCGCCTTCTCCAATCGTCTTGGGGGTATGAGGGCCCGATGACCGCGATTCCGCCGGAGCTTTCCGCAGCGCGCGAGCGCTTCCTCGACCTAGTGGCCGAACTGCGGCCCGACCTTCATCGGTACTGCTCTCGCCTCGTCGGCTCGGCGATCGACGGCGAAGACGTCGTGCAGGAGACACTGGCGAAGGCCTATTACGCGATGAGTCTCTCGCCGGAGGTCCCGCCCCTCCGGCCGTGGCTCCTGCGCATCGCGCACAACACGGCGATCGATTTTCTCCGTCGGTACGAACGGCGCTTCGTCGAACCCGTAGACGATATCGCCGAGAACGCGCCGGCGGCCAACGAGGCCCGACCCGACGTCGTGCGGGCCGCTCTGTCGAGCTTCGTTGCGCTGCCCGTCCTGCAGCGAAGCTCCGTCATTCTGAAAGACGTCCTCGGCCTCTCGCTCGAAGAGATCGCCGACACGACTGGCACGACGGTACCCGCCGTGAAGTCCGCGTTGAATCGCGGGCGGACGACGCTGCGCAATCAGCCGGGCCAGGACCTGGTGCCCTGGCGCGATCGGCCCGAGACCTCACGGGACGAGAGGGCGCTCCTGGACCGGTACGTCGCCCTGTTCAACGCGCGCGACTGGGACGGCGTAGAGTCTCTGCTGAGCGAAGAGTGCCGGTTGGACCTCGTCTCGAAGTCACTCCGGCGCGGGAAGAAGCAAGTGGCCCCGTACCTCGGCAATTATGCGCGCGAGGACGTGCGGCTCGCCGTCGGGCGGGCCGAAGGACGCGACGTCATCGGGGTCTTCCGTCCTTCGCGCAGCGACCGGCCGGAATACATCATCGCCCTCCAGCCCGAGGGCGACCGAGTGGGTCTCATCCGCGACTGGCGCTACGTGCCCTACTTGATCGGCGAGATCGCCTTCGAAATCGAGGACGCGTGAAGGAGTGGAGGAACGATGGATACGTCGGGTAACGCGAAGAAGACGAGTACGGCATTTCGCATGGAGTGTGCCGTGGGCATCCAAGTCCGTGCGAAGGCCGGCACGGTCTGGGCCCTGCTCACCAACTCGAGAGACTTCCCGAAGTGGAACTCGACGGTGACCGCCGTCGAGGGAGACATTGCGCTCGGACAGAAGCTCGCGCTTCGCGTGCCGGCGGCGCCGGGCCGCGTCTTCAAGCCGAAGGTGGCCGAGTTCGAGGCAGAGAAGCGGATGGTTTGGACCGACGGTGCGGCCCCGATGTTCAAGGGCGTTCGCACATTCACTCTCGAGCCGAGAAGTGACGGGACGACCGGGTTCTCGATGGTCGAAGTCTTCAGCGGCGTCATGCTCCCGCTGATCCGCGGTTCACTGCCCGATTTCGGACCGGTCTTCGAGCGCTACGCGGCCGACCTCAAACGCGAAGCCGAGCGGAGGACCCCATGAGCAAGGCGGCGAGTGGAGGAACGGAGGACTCGCCCTGGACGCTGAAGACGCCGCCGGGGACGTCCGACTTCCAAGCGTGGCGCGACGGAGATGCAGATCCGCCCGCTCTCGTCGTGCAGGTCGGGAAGACGCAGCTCCGGTATCACCTGCGGTGCATCGAGGACCTGCACGGCATGCTGAAGAAGCACGGAGACTGGATGCCGCTCGGCAGCGCGGACGAGCAGAAGCCGGCGGCCGAGGGGACGGTGGAGTCGTGGGGTCGCTCCCTGAAGAATCCGGTCAAGGGCTGGTACGGACTGAAGAAGGGATTGCGCGGTCGCTTCGGCATGTACGTGCCGCCGGTGCTCGAAAAGCTAGGCCTGGCTGAGGTCGAGCACAATCCCAAGAACAATCGCATGCGCGCGAAGTAACCCCGTAACCCCGAAGACCACGCGCCGCAGCCGAGCGCCGGACCCTCGGCGGGTGTAGAGGCCTGGCGATTTTCGTCGAGACCGAGCGAGGCCGGCGGCGAGCGCGCGGAGCCTACTCCCGTAGGCGAGCACGCTCGACGCCGGGATCGCTCGGGTCGCCCCGGGGGTTGCCCCCCGGGGCTCCCACGGATCCGGACGTGCGGGACTACCGCATCCGGCTCTTCGGGTCACGGATTCGCTGCGCGTG
>JBAULD010000276.1:0-5411 GCA_049578005.1 Polyangiaceae bacterium | reverse complement strand
GCTACACCGCTCGAGACGCCCGTCCGTCCCGGGGACAGACAGATCGCCGAGGCTGCCCGCGCCCGCGGCGGCGTCTTCGCCGTCGATCCATCCGCGGGAAGCGACGCGCCGGGGCTCGCGCGACGTTGACGTGACCTGGAACGAGCGGGGCTGGTAACCGCCGAGGGCCCAGCGCGTTGGAAGGTGCCGCCGGACCTCCTCGACCGGCTCGCCGAGCGGGCACCTGACGCGCCGCCTCGCTACCGGCTCGTCGTTCGCAAGGAGCCCCTGTCGCTGAACGAGCAGGTTGTCCACCGGGGACCGGTCTGGCTCGACGGCGTCGAGACCAAGACGCTGGCCCACTGGGGGCTCGGGGCCGACGTGCGGCAAGCCGTCGTAGCGCGCAGGGAGGCGCTGCGTCGCCTCGGCACCAAGCCGGGCGATCCGGACCGGGTAGCGAAGTTGCGAGACTTCGAGCGCCGCGCGCTGGGAGCCGAGATCGCCGGACGCTCGGGCCTGACGTTCCTCGCACGCGTACCGGACGATTTCCGGGGTCGCATCCAGCCGGCCGAACGGGCGGGTCCACAGAGCGCCTACGCCGTCCTCTCGGACGGGGAGCGCTTCGTCGTCTTGCGCTCGACCCCTGCGCTGCGCGACTTGCAGGGTCAGTCCGTTGCCGTCGCGCGTGACGCAAAGGGACGGCTCGTCTTCCGTCCCGCTCCTGACAAGGATATTGGCCGCTGAGCAAGTCCTCTCCCGCTCCTCGGGTCGGGGCATATCGGCCGCGTGGTCGTCTTCTTACGCGTCCCCACTCCTTCTCCACCGAAAGTGCGATCGTGTCGGCTCGTTTGCGGATGCTGCGTTGAGTCTGCCCAAAGGAGAGTTCGGTCGACGACGTGTTCGATGCGCGGCAGTGCGCGCACCTTCCTCCGCTCATGCTCAGGCCTCCGCGAGCGCATCGCGGCCGCCGGACGCACGTCGTGCCGTCCTTGCCCCTTTCGCGGCCGCGACGACCATCGTCAAGAGGTGAAATCACTTGCACGCGTCGCCGTCGATCCGTCGTCCCGGGCGCGCATCCAACGGCACGGCAGCGGAGCTCACCTTCCCCAGGTACGAAACCAGTGCGTCAAGGTCGGTTGGCCCCTCCTTCCGGTCCTCGCCGATCTTGAGAACAGCGAAGCTGTCCCCGCCGGCGGCTAGGAACGCCGGCACGGTAACCCGATAAGCCTTCGCTAGGTCGATCGGTCTGCCGTTCAGGCGCAGCTCCGACACCACGGCCCTTTCGTGCGCGCGGTCGTACGCGTAGAGATACGAAAAGCCTGTGGATACGTGGAGGATCCGGGGCTCTTGGCGGCTGCCGAACTGGCCTTCCAACAGCGCGAGGATCTGCGCTCCGCGGAGCGTCATCGTGATCAGCGTGTCGCCAAAAGGCTGAACCTCGAACGCGTCCCCATACGTGACGGCGAAGTCGGGACGCCCATCGTGCGTCGCGACGAAGTCGGCGCGGATGCCCCCGGGGTTCATGAAGGCGATCTGCGCACCAGTCGACGCTCGCATGGCGTCGGCGATGAGGTCACCCAGGGGCGTCTCGCAGGACGCGATCCGGGCTGCTCGCGAGTTGCCGGTGACGGTCTTTTTCACGTAGCCAATGACTCGCCCGGTGATGGGGTGCACCTTGTCCTCGTAGCCCTGAACGATCCGTGCGACCTCGGCATCCGGCAGCACGTCGTGCGTGACGGGTACGTTCCGGGCGTGCTTCTCAAGGACGCGATGGGCTGATGGGTCGATTGTGAGGTCGATCTTTGTGAGGAGGCGCCCGTAGCTCGCGGCGCTGGTGACGATGCGACCGGCCAGGACGCAGTCGTAGGCCTGGTGGGTGTGCCCGCTCACGACCACCTCGATGGCAGGGCTCAGCTTGTCCAAGATTGGAACGATGTCGCCCGAGAACCCCTGGCATCCGTCGTAAGGTCCGCCGAGGGACTGCATTCCGCCCTGATGGAGGGCCAGCACGATGGCCGAGACCCCTTGCTTCTGCAGCTCCGGGACAAGTGCGTTCGCCGTGGCGGCCTCGTCGGCGAACGAGAGCCCTGTCACGGCGCCCGCCCTGGCGACGCTCGGCGTCTGCGCCAGCGTCTCGCCGATGAAGGCGATGCGCGCCCCGCCGAGGTCTCGGATGGCATAGGGCGGAAACACGGAGCGGCCCGTCGAGTCGTCGATCACGTTTGCGGCGAGGTATTCGAACGACGCGCCGGCGAAAGTCCCGGAGTCGCAGTCGCCGAGAGAGCAGCCGGGCTTCTGGAGCCGCATCAGTTCGGGCAGACCGCGATCAAAGTCGTGGTTGCCCACCGCCTCCAGATTCAGACCTAGGCGGTTCATCACCAAGACGGAAGGCTCGTCCAAGAAGAGGTTCGAAATCGCGGGGCTCGCACCAGTGAGATCCCCTGCCGAGATGACGACGGTGGCGGGGTTTTCGGCGCGGAGGCGGTCGATGTGCGCTTTGAGGTACGCGGCCCCTCCGGCGGGCACCAGCGAAACGCCTGCGTCCGTGGGCCGCGCGTCCCCGGACGACGCCAGCGGATCCGCAGGCGCGACAAGGACGACGCCGTTGCTCCCACTTGGCGGCTGGAGGTGCCCGTGAAAGTCGTTGATGGCCAGGATCTGTACGTGAACCAAGGGGGCTGCGGCCAACGCTGACGGCGGGGTGGCCACGGCGCTGGGGCTCGTGCCTGAGTAGATTAACTCGGACGGAAGCCGTACGGGCGCGCAGGCGAGGATCACAGCGCCTCCGGTTAGGGCGAGCGTCACGAAGGCCGCGACGGAGCGAGCGACGGCCACAACGCCGCAAAGATCATCACGGGATAGGCGGCTGGGGCAACACGTGCCCTCACCCTTCTTGACCCCTAATGATGCGCTCACGTGGCGAAACCCAAGGACGAGACGCGATTCATGCGCAAGGGTGCAGGACTTGCTCATGAGCACCGAGAAGAGCAACCCGAGTGCCGCAATGATGCCCATGAGTGAAGAGCCAGCTGTAGGGGGCGCTTCCAAAGGCGGCGAAGCCCCAAGGAAATCGTTTTCGTACAGCGCACGCTTGGGAAGCGGGTGTGCCCAGCGAAGCTGGGTACCTAAATAGGGCGCTTGTACTTAGTACCGCAAGCGTCGCTGCCGGCTCACTGCGTGGACCAGCAAAACGAGGATCAACGCGCCGGTGATTGACCACACGACGGGGAAACGGTGCCCCGCGATGCTCACCACCGCAAACTCCGGTAAGTGCGTCGTGCGCGCGATCCACGTGCCGACGAAGGCACCGACAAATCCCAGAAGAATCGACACAAGAAATCCGCCGGGGGTCCCGCCCCCGAGGGCGCGCGCGATGGCGCCGCAGATCCCGGCGATTAACAAGTAGATGACGAATTCGAGGAGCGACATGGCCTCCAGCCCGGCAATTCGCGTGCCGAATCGTCAGAGCCACGTTGACCCATCCCTCGGGCTTCGCCTGGGCCCGGTACGGCGATATGAACACGCAGCCGGTGTCGGGCGGAGCGCGAACCCGCATCTCGCCGCCTATGGCCTCGACGCTCTTTCGACTGATCGATACGCCGAGATCCAAGCCCCGGCGGTCTTATGCCTCGGCTGCGCGAATGGACGAAAGAGGTCACTCACCGCCCCGGTTGGAACGCCGCCGCACTGGTTCTCGACTTCGATGAGGACGATGCTTCCGCCCGGCCCAACGCTTCCCGTTTTGAGACTTTGGAAAGAGCTGCAAGTTGTCGCCTATCGTCCAAGAAGAGCGGGATGCATTCTCGAGTTCGTCCTCGGTTGCTCGTGCCCCAGGCCTCGCCGCGATCTACTCGCGGGTTCGGGTGCCGACTGCGCCTTCGTCGCGGCGAACATGCAGCTTGGTATCGGACGCGATTGCGCAGAGGCGCAGGCTTTGCGCGGCATCCTCACGCGAGTCGCTGCCCCTTCCTCGCCTTGCGGGGGGAGCGCGCGAAACTCGTCTCAATGCCCCGGATGAGCGAGCGCAGTCCGAGGTCGAAAACCCTGTCGAAGCTCCATCCCTCCAGAGCAGACGTCGCCGATGCGATGTGTTGATACGTGCCAGGTGAGAAATGTGGGATCGCCTCCTTGAGCAGCGCCAAGCGCTGCAGGGGAATAACCACTCCGTGGGGTGTCATCATGCGCTCTGTCAGGACGAGCCCCAGCGCAAAACTCATCGCCGATGAAAACGCGTGGATGGCAGCGTCGCGTCGGAAGCCGTCCTCCGCCATCAGACGCAGCAAGTGGTCGTAGCAACCGAGCGACGAGATGGGCACTGCCGGCTGGGTCAGCAGCGGAATCCAATGTGGATGCGCCAGCAGTTCGCGGCGCGCGTGACGGCTGGCCGCCTCGAACTCGTGTTGCCACGTCGAGCCGGCGTGCCCCGGAAAAAGACGCCGAACGAGTCGGTCGAACATCAAGTCGTGGAGCTGCGCTTTGCTGGAAAAATGCTTGTAGAGCGACATGGGCGACGCCCCAACTTCCGCAGCGAGCTTTCGGATGGTCAGCGCCCTGTTGCCGTGGCGGTCGATAAGGGACATCGCGGCGTCGATGACCACGTCCTTCGAGATCGGAGAGCGGCCGACGTTCATACTGGGAAGATTGTGCGAAAAGCGCGCCAGCGCCCTCTTTTCGTACAGATCGCGCGATACGTACGGCAGAGGGCACGTCGCTCGGAGCGCTTGGGCAGTTGTGGTACTCGGTCCTTGTCCAAGCCCCCGAGCACCCGATGCAGGATCCCGATTTCCGTTCTTCCACCATTCTCGTCGTCGATGACAACGAAGCGAATCGAGCGTTGGCGAAGAACACGCTCGAAGACGAAGGCTATCGAGTCGTCCTGGCAAAGGGCGGTGTCGAGGCAATCGCCGCGTTCGAGAACGAACGCCCTGACTGTATCCTGCTCGACATCCGAATGCCGGACCTGGATGGGTTCGCGGTATGCGAGCGGATTCGAGCGCTGCCGGGCGGTCAGGAGACGCCTATCCTCTTTCTGACCGCTTTACGTGACGTCGACACGTTCGACCATGCCGTTCGATCTGGAGGCAACGACTACCTCACGAAGCCGATTCGCCCCTCCGATCTCATCGTGCGCGTCCAGAGCGCGCTGAAAGTGCAGCGCCTAACTGCCGAGCTTCGCGAGCACTTCGAGCGGCTCAAACACCAGCGCGACGACATGCAGCGTTTGCAGCTGCAAAAGGAGCGACTCATGGCGTTCATCGTTCACGACCTCAAAAACCCTGTGAACTCAATGGACCTCCACGCGCAAGTGCTCCAGCGCAACCGAGAACTTTCTGCCAGTGCGCACGAGTCCGTCTCCCACATTCGCGCTGGCGCACGGCAGCTCGGGCGGATGATCCTGAACCTTCTGGACGTCAGCAAGGCTGACGAAGGTC
>JBAULD010000275.1:0-2139 GCA_049578005.1 Polyangiaceae bacterium | reverse complement strand
GCATCGCTCGAGGGGTCGGCGGCTCGAACGTCGAGAAGACTCGGCCCGCGGAGCGCATCCACGACCGGAGCTCGATCTCGCGAAAGATAGACCGGGTGCGCCGAAGCCGGGAACGCGAGTGAGAGCGCGATCGGCACGCTCCCGGCGAGCGCCCCGAGCGCAGCTCCAGCGAATGTGGTCCTTCCTCTCGATCCCGCCCTATCCCACCGCACGGCAGTCCTCTCTCATCGCGTCGTGGCGGTTCATCACTCATTTTTCCACGGCGCGCCAGGGCGCTGACGACGGCAAGGCTACCGTTACAGATAACTGACTTCGCCGAGGCGCACGAGCATCGCGCCGCGCGCGTCGAGTTCGAACGTCGTCAGCGACGCGGTCGGACAAGCGAAGCGCTCGCGAAAGCGGGCGATGGGCACGTCGAGCAGCGCGCACACGAGGATCCGGATCGTCGCCTTGTGGCTCACGAACATCACGTGGCCGCTGGCATGCTCGCGACGAGCCCGGACGAGCACGGGCAGCGCGCGGGCGGCGACCGAGAACGCACTTTCCCCGCCGGGCGGCGAGAATAGCGCGGGATCGCGCATCCACGAAGTGAAGGCCTGAGGCTCGGTCGCCTCGACCTCGATTTCGTTGCGCCCCTCCCAGGAGCCGTAGGCTATCTCGCGGAGCCCATCGTCGATGATTGGCTGAAGGGTGCAAGCGCGCTCGATCGGCTCGGCGGTCATGCGCGCCCGAAGCTTCGGACTCACGTAGAGCGCTTCGAGCCCGAGGCCCGCAGCAACCCCTGCGACGGCGTCGGCCTGCCGGCGTCCCTCGTCCGTCAGCGGCGGGTCGATGTCTCCGGCGAAGCACCCCTGCGCGGCTTGGAGCGTTTCGCCATGGCGTACTAGATGCAACGTGAGCATGCGCCGCATCGTAGCGCGAAAGGAACCATCCTTGAGACTGGCCCCGTTTGCGCTTCTCGCCGCCACCCTCGCCCCCGCTCCCGCCTCCGCCCTCGAGAACGGCTTGGCGCGAACTCCCCCGATGGGGTGGAACAGTTGGAACAAGTTTCAGTGCGACGTCAGCGAGAAGCTCATCAAAGAGGTGGCTGACGCGCTCGTGGCGAGCGGTCTGCGCGACGCCGGATACGTCTACCTCAACGTCGACGATTGCTGGCAAGGAGTACGCGACGCCGGGGGCTTCATCGAGCCCGACGCGAGTCGCTTTCCAAACGGCATGAAGGCGCTCGCGAACTACGTCCACGCGCGAGGGCTGAAGTTTGGCCTCTACTCGGACGCGGGAACCCAGACTTGCGCAAGGAGGCCGGGCAGTCGGGGATTCGAGCAAAACGACGCGCGCCGGTACGCGAGCTGGGACGTCGACTACCTGAAGTACGACTGGTGCTATGCGGACGGCATCGCGCCCCAGAGTGCGTACGGCGCGATGCGGGACGCGCTGATCAAAGCCGGGCGGCCCGTTGTCTTTAGCATCTGCGAATGGGGCAAGAGCCAACCCTGGAGGTGGGCACCGCCGGTGGGCAATCTCTGGCGCACGACGGGGGATATCGGAATCTGCTGGGAAAAGAAGGCGTGCAAGAGCGAATGGACCACTGGGGTCATGAACATCCTGGACTTGCAGGTCGGGCTCGAAGACTCCGCGGGGCCGGGCCATTGGAACGACCCGGACATGCTTCAAGTCGGCAACGGGCTGACGGACACCGAAGACCGCACGCATTTCAGCCTCTGGGCGCTCCTGGCGGCGCCTCTCTTGGCCGGAAACGACGTCCGGACGATGTCCGTTGCAACACGCGAGACGCTCACCAACCGAGAGGTGATCGCGGTCGATCAAGACCCGCTCGGCGTGCAGGGGCACAAGGTCCGCGATGATGGCGCCGAAGAAGTCTGGGCCAAGCCGCTCGCCGGTGGATCGATGGCCGTGATTCTCCTGAACCGCGGCGAAGCGCCCGTCCGCATCAAGTTCACCTGGACCGAGCTCGGGTGGCCGGCGCGGCCCGTGGCCGTGCGCGACCTTTGGCGCAAGGAGGAATTGGGTGCGTTTCGCGAAGGATACTCCGCCGAAGTCGCGCCCCACGGCGTCGTCATGGTCCGACTGACGCCCCCCATTGACCGGCCGGCCGATCGCGATCGCGGATCGGCTCAA
>JBAULD010000274.1:0-2044 GCA_049578005.1 Polyangiaceae bacterium | reverse complement strand
TCGTGGGTTCGTTCGGAAAGAAGTCGATCGAGCTTCGCAGAACGGACGACTCCGACGAGCCGTACCAACTCTCTTGGGCGTTCGACATGCAGTTGACGAGTCGCCCGCCGAAGTGTTTGCGCACGCTGTCTTCGAGGGACCTTCGATACGCTCGGGTCACGGGGATTCGACCGCCTTGGCCTTGGACGACGCCCTCCAGCACGGCCTGGTTGTCCACTTTGACGCCGTCGACGCCCTGAGCCGCGAGCATGCCGTGATAGTCGTCGTAAAATCGAGCGATGTCTTGGCTGGCCACGAGGCCCACGACACTCCCCCACCAAACCTGATTGAAGGCCGGAACGTGCGAAAGTACCCCCTCGCCGAACTGCCTCGTCTGGTCCACGACCCGATAGCCGCGAAGGGCCGACCCGTCGACACCGCCCCAGTACCCGATCAATGCGTGCCACACGAGAACCACGTCGACGCCGAACTCACGCTTGGCCATCTGCACGGTCGGCCGCAGATCGCCCTCGAATTTCTCGTTGGCCGAAAACGAGACGAGCCGTCGCTCCCCGGTCGGCATGGTTGCCGTGTCTTGCCAGCCGTCGTCCACGATCAGCACTCGGGGCCGGACCCCGCCCGAGGCGAACGCGGCGAGGCCCTCCCTCACTCGGCCGGCGCTCACGTCCTGATAAAATGCGTCCCAGGTACACCACCCAAAGTAGTCGACGAAGTCGGGTATTTCCTTGTCGCGGCGCAGACGGCCCCATTGAAGGCGCTCGGCGACCGAACTTGCACCGGCTCGCACCATCGCAAACGGATCGCTTCCCTCGGCGACGTAGAGCGCAAGACCCCCCGCACCCGGCGCGAACGAATCCCCCGTCTCTCCGAGCAGTTCAAGGGAGTCATCCTTTCTTCCTCGCATCGAAAATCGAAAAAGCTCTCCGACGAGGGGCACGAGGAGAAGCCAACGGCCGCCGCGGAGCTCACCGAGAAAGAATTGGGTCTCCTGAGGAACTTGCGAGAGGCGGACGCCCGCCGTCGGCTTCATCCAAAACGGCTCGTACCGGTGACAAACCGTAAACTGCTTCAAGTCCGCCACGCGTCCCAGGCCGAACACGTGGCGCGACGACGTCGACCTTGCGCGCGCGACGAGGAACATTCCGTTGCCGGCGCCGTCCGGCTCCGCGTGAATCTCCTCTGCCACTCCGACGAGGAGCGTGTGCGAGCTCGATACGATTGAGCCTTGGTTTAGGGAAATGGACATGGTGCACTATCCCTCGGGCCCGCCCGAACCCTGACTCGCTCCCGCGAGTTCGCTAGTGCGGCGCGGTCCACTCGATTGATGCCATCGCGATGGCGCTGCACTAGACGGGTCAATTCGAATTGACTCTACCCTTCGGCCTACCCTACCTTCAACGCCGCCGGCCGAAGCGAGCGCGCTGTGAATCCCCCCCCCGCGGAGGCGGCGACCAGCCGCAGGAGCTTTCTTGCCCTCATGGGGCTCGGTGCAGCGGCGGCCGCCGGCTCAGGTGCAGCCGCCGGCTGCGGTCGGCATTCGGCCGGCAGGGGGGCCTCGACGAACGCCGCCGACGTATCGGCAGTTCTCCCCAAGCACAGGCCGCTGCGTCTCATTGAGCCCGACATTCCTGGTGACGGACTTATCCCAGACGGCTATCTGAAGTACCCATCTCGACTCCGCCAGGCGGTCGCTCGCCCACCCGGCACGAGCGGGCGGTCCGTCAAGTCCATGTCGCCGAACTGGGGTCCCACGCCGCCCGGACTCGGACGGAACTCCTTCCTCGACGCGGTCAATGCGCAGCTCGGTATCCCGATAAATCCGAGTTTGCAGGACGGGAACGGATACGCCGACAAGCTGAGTGCGATGCTCGGCGCACGCGACGTGCCCGATCTGCTGTCCGCTCCGGCTTGGGAAATCGACAAGATTCCACGGTTCTCCCAAGCGGTGAAGGCGCTCTTCGCGGACCTCACTCCGTATCTGAGGGGCGACGCCGTCGAAGCCTACCCCATGCTAGCAACGCTTCCCACGGCGGCCTGGCAGTAC
>JBAULD010000273.1:0-2744 GCA_049578005.1 Polyangiaceae bacterium | reverse complement strand
TCTCCAAAGAAATCGACCGAACCTATCCGGAAGTCCGCCGCGTGGTCGACGACCTCTACGCGGAGCTGGCCCAAACCAATGCGGCGGCGGACGCGGCGTTCGAGAAGGACCTCGTGTGGCCGCCGGGCAGCTTCTGGGAGCGGCGCGAGACGGGGCGCACGGCGGCGTTCTTGCCTCGTTTCGAAGGCGCCCGCGCGTCGCCGCTTCTCGCCGAGTTTCCACGCGAGCACGACTACCGATCCATCGTGCACGTACCTGCCCGCTTCGCCAGCCACGTGGCCGACTTGCCCGATTTCGCGGTCGCTCGGCTGCACGGAGCCTGGACGCGGGGCGTGTCTCGGCTGGCGCGTGGAGAGGAGGAGCTCGTGGACTTCCTCGTCGAGCGCGTTCGGGCACACGGCGGCGAAGCGCTGCTGACGGAGCACGCGGTGCGCGTCGTGCACAAGCGCGGGCGCGCCACCGGCGTCGTCCTCGACGGGGACGACGAAACCACCGGAGTCGGTTTCGTCGTGACCGACCACACGACTCGGGCCTTGCTCGACCTGACGATCGACTTCGATGCGCCACGCCGCGCCCTGGCGACGCTACCCCATCTGGTGCCGGCCGAGTGGCGCTTCGTCGTTTCCATCGTCGTTCGCGACGAAGGGATTCCCGTCGCCCTCGCCGACGAATCATTCCTCCTCCCCGCTTGGCCGCATCGAGGGCTCGACGCGTCCACCCCCCTCGTGCACCTGCAGCGGCGACGCGAGCCGTGCGGGATCGACGGTGCGACGCTCCTCGTCGCAGAGGCCGCTTTCCCGGAGGGGTCTCCGATGGCCGTCGACCGCGCCCGTGAAGCCGTGCTGAGCGCGCTCGAGTCGCTCCTGCCGTTCATCGAGCGCCACTACCTCCTCATCGACTCGCCCCACGACGCGCGGCCCCTGTGGGACTATCGCTCCGGGGCTCGCAAAGAGGTCGATCGCGGCGCCCTACGCGCAACGGGAGGCTCGCTCGACGCCGAAGCAATGGCGGCGTGCTGGCACATCGATCCCCCCAGCTTTCACGGACTCGCCGCCGAGCCGATCCGCACCCCGCTGGGGGGCGCGTTCGTCGTGGGTCCGAGCGCGCTTCCGGCGCTCGGTCTCGAGGGCGAGCTCCTTGCGGCGTGGAGCGCCGCGCGGATGATCACGCGCACGGACCGACGGCGAGAGCGCATGCGCCGAGAGATGTGGAGCAAAGTGGAGCTCGGGTGAGGGGGGCGCGGCGGCGCTCCAACTCGGCAAGCACGGCGGTCAGATGCCTCTCGTGCGCCGCGGTGACCAGCGACGACGAGCTCACGCCCGTGCGGTCGGCAGCGGCATTCGCCAACCGGAGTTGGTCATCCAGACGTTGGCATACGTGCGACTGGGCAGGAACGAATGAATCGAGTGATGGTAGCCTTCATGCGTGCCGTACCGAGAGCTCGCGCCCAAGCCGGCGCTCGCCGCGTACGTGAGCTGTTTCTGGGAACGCACGTCCGCCGGTCCGCCCCACCGCGTCCTGCCCGACGGCGCGATCGACATCGTCTTTTCTCTCGGTGACTCGGGGGCTCGCGTCATCGGACCGATGACCACGGCCATCGTCACCGCCGGCAGCCCTGCCGGCGTCGTTGGTGTGCGCTTCCGACCTGGCGCTGCGATCGACCTGCTCGGCGTCGCAGGACGAGAGCTGCGCGACCTGGCGATCGCGGCGGCCGACGTCTGGGGCGCCGCCGGCCGGACGCTCGACGCCCGTCTCGCAGAGGCGCACGAGAGTGGTCGCGCCATCGCCGCGATCGAGGCCGAGCTCGAAGCGCGAGCCACCCGGACGCCGAGGCCCGATGAGCGGGTGATGCGCGCAGTTGCGATTTGCCGCGCGGCCGGCGGCGCGCTGCCGATTCCCGCCGTAGCAGGGCGTGTCGGCGTGAGCGAGCGGCAACTCGAGAGGCTGTTCGACCAACGCGTCGGCCTACACCCCAAAGTCTTCGCCCGCATCGTGCGGCTCGAGCGGGCCACGAGGGGCATCGCCCGGGTGCGTTCTCGCGGCTCGGTGGCCTCGTGGGCGCGCCTTGCCGTCGATTGCGGCTACGCGGATCAGGCGCACTTGATTCGTGAGTTTCGCGCGCTGGCCGGCGCGACCCCCGCCGTCTTCGCGCGCGAACGTCACATGTCGGAAATCGACAATCCCCCTGCCCACGTCGACGATACGGTCGACCCATGACGATCGAGAAAGTGACGCCGTTGTTCGTGGTCGACCGCATCGAGCCCTGCCTGCCGTTTTGGTGCGAGACACTCGGGTACGAAAAGCGCGTGCAGGTGCCGCATGAAGGGGCCATCGGATTTGCCCTCCTCGAAAATGGCGCCGGGGAGATCATGCTTCAGACGCGCGCCAGCCTCGAGGGTGACCTGCCCCTCGTCGCGGCGCGCAGCCCGGGCGCGCTCCTGTTCATCGAGGTCGACTCGCTGGCGCAGGTGCAGGAGGCAACGCGCGGCGCGAACGTGATCGTCGCCGAGCGCACCACGTTCTACGGAATGCGCGAGACGGTCGTCGTCGATCCGGCGGGGACCGTGATCATCTTTGCGGAGAAGCAGAAGGAGTAGAAGTGGGGCCGTTGAGTTGCCTTTTCCGTAAGGCGCGCAATCTCGTCAGCAATCCCGAACATCGGATCCTCGTTTCAAGCGCTAGCGCGTGGGAGATAGCCACTAAACACCGGCTCGGAAAGCTCACGTGCCCGGGCTGGCGTCAGG
>JBAULD010000272.1:0-1797 GCA_049578005.1 Polyangiaceae bacterium | reverse complement strand
GAATGCGAGCGGGCGTTGGAGTCAAGGAACGAGCTTCCTACAGTAATGTGACCAAGCGCAATCCGAAGCGATGTGGCCGGCCCGCTCCACGGACCCGATCAACGACCGCATGGCCCGCGCGCATCGGGTCTACAACAACAGCGAGGGATGGAGCGTGATGGCCCCGAAGCGCGGGCTCGATGCAGTCGTCAAGCAGGCGCTTCGAGCCGCGATCTGCAGTCAAGCTCGAAGCGCGCACCGTCCAGGAATTCGCCGAGCACTGCACGAACACCAAGGCTCATTGAAGCGAAAAACCGCTGCGCGGGGAAAACGAGACCGGCGAGCGCGGCACCCTTCTTCAGCCCGGATTGTCGATCGAAGCACGCGTTTCACGCCACAGGCTCTTCGAGCACGACTTTGCCGGCGACACCCCCCGTAGCGAGGAGCTGCAGCGCGTTACGTGCCTCAAGGAGTGGAAACGCTTTCGCCACTATCGGGTCGATCTTCTTTTCGGCAAGTAGAGAAAAAATCTTTGGCAGATCCTCTCGGAACGGACCGGGATCTCTTCGATACAGGGCCGTGATTCCATAGAAGCTTCCGCGCCGACCGCGCAATCGCGAGCCGACGAAGATGTCGGCGAACATCGCCATCGTGGACAGGCGTCCGCCTGCGCCCATGAACCCGTAAGCGACGAGATGGCCCCCCAGGCGCAGTGCTCCAATGCAGGGGCCGATCATGGGACCACCGATCCCGTCGAGCACGAGGTCGACGCCCTTGGGTTCCAGGGCGCGCACAAGCCGATCCAGCCGACCGGCCTTGTAGTCGATGGGAATGGCCCCGAGCGCGCGAAGGGTGTCGTGCTTGCCAGCGGATGCGGCCCCGTAAGTCTTGACACCAGCCAGCCGGAGCAACTGCAAGGCAGCCGTGCCCACGCCGCCTGCGGCGCCCGTGACGAGCGCGGTTTGTCCGGCCTTCGCTTTTCCGATGCGATGGATGGCCTGGTACGCGGTTACGTAGTTCAGAATCACGGCGGCGGCCTCTCGGTCGGGGACGCCGTCGGGAATGGGCACGAAATGGACCGCATCCCTGACGAGCATCTCGCCAAAGCCGCCATGTACGGTTAGCGCTGCTACCCGTTGGCCGATGCGGAAACCGTCGACACCGGCGCCAAGCGCATCGACGACGCCCGCGATCTCGTATCCCGGGACAAATGGGATCTTCGGGGCAAAGAGATACGAGCCGCTGACAATGTTGAAGTCGGTCGAGCCGACACCGGTGGCCCGGACACGTACGCGAAGTTGACCCGGGCCTGGTTTCTGAACGGGAAGGTCCACGACTTCCAGGGCGTCCAGCGACTTCCGGCTTCCTTTGCGGGTCAACATCACTGCGCGATAGGTGGCCGTCGTGGGTTTTGTGCTCGTGTTCACCCTTGTACAATAGTGAGGTCCGGCGTTTGGCGCCGAGATTTCGCCCGTTATCCGAATCGCTTTCTTGACATACTTGCGCCGCATGCTTAAAGGCTCCGGCCCTAATGCCTACCTCCCTCCATTCGAGTCTAAATGATCTCGCCGAAGCCTTTGCGGCGAGCATAATCGCCGCCATTCGGGGCGCCTCGCTCGACGAATTGATTTCTTCCAACGGACAAGCGCCGAGCAAGGGCCGCCCTCCGCGTGCGGTCTCTACTCCCGTTGGCGTTCCACCTGCGAAGCGGTCTTCGGGTTCAGCGGAACGCCTGCAGCGCAGGTCTTCCGAGGACATCGCAGCCGCGCTCGGCCAAGTCGTTTCCCTGGTGAAGAAGCACAAGGAGGGCCTGCGCGC
>JBAULD010000271.1:0-2690 GCA_049578005.1 Polyangiaceae bacterium | reverse complement strand
AAGACATGAGGCGCCCGCGCTGGTAAGCTGGGGGGCGATGAAACGCACATCACGACGAGCCAATACTGTATCGACAATAAATCGGCGGGCGTCCGCAGCACCCGCTGTAGGACTGGCGCCTCGGCGGCGACGCCGTTGGACGGCGGAGAAGAAGGCGGAGTATTTGACGCTATTCTCGGAGAGTGGGCTTTCGCAGCAGAAGTTCAGCCGGAAGATGGGGCTGGCCGCATCGAGTCTTACTCTGTGGCAGCGGCAAGCGCGGACGCGGAAAGAATCGGCCGCGCCGGGCTTCGCGGAAGTGCGGCTGACGGAGCCAATCGGGGCGGCGGCGGCAGTATCGATCCACCTCCCCGGTGGGGCCACGCTGGAGGCCACGGTGGGAGCCGATCCGATGTGGCTGGGGCAGTTGATCAAGGCAGCGCTGTCCGCCTGAGGCCCGATGTTCACGCTCGGAGGCGGGGTCAAGGTTCTTTTGGCAATCGGCACGACTGATTTGCGCCGGGGGTTCAGCCTGTACACGGTGATCGAGAACCAACTCGGGTTCGACCGGCCCCTGAACGGCGACGTGTTCGTTTTCGTGAACCGACGCCGCGATCTGGTGAAGTTATTTTGGTTCTCAGAGGGAGGGATGTACGTGTGCGCAAACACACACGCACCACACTGCACGCAATGGTTCCGCTAAAATCGTCTACCCGCACCATCCCCTCTTCGGAAAAGAGTTCGAGGTCACTGGTTCTGCTGCGGGCCTTCGTGACATAGTCTATATAAAACTGCCGAACAATACAAGTCGGAGTATTCCCGCATGGATGTTCGACGAGGCAATCTGCGCGACCGTCCGATCGGCCGACAAGCCCGTGATTGACTGCGGCGCTCTGCTGCGCCTCCGGCGCCTGCTTGATTCACAGAAAGGCGGCGCACGTACTTCTGGGCATGAGCCCGCCCAGTGCCCCACGCCTTCAATCGGGGACTCAGGTCCCCCGGCGCCAAACCCGCCAAGCCCTCCTGCCCCTCGAAAACGACGTTCCGCCCGGCCCATCAATCCCGGACGGAAACCGAAGCAAATGCGTACTTCTGCTGCGCGAGATGCTTCAGGCCGTCGTCGTTCGTGTCAGCCCAAGAGACGGAGGCACGCCCAATGAACGATAAAATCACAGCCAGGCACTTGGACCGCGCCGCGTACGTCTACATCCGTCAATCGACCCTCCAGCAAGTGCGCCATAATGTGGAGAGCAGTCGCAGGCAGTATGCGTTGGAAGACCGCGCTCGGGAACTTGGATTCTCGAAGGTCGTCGTCATTGACGATGACCTTGGCATTTCTGGAGCGGGCAATAAGGACCGCCCCGGATTCTCTCGACTACTCACGGCCGTGTGCAACGGCGAGGTCGGCGCGGTGTTCGCCCTGGAGGCGTCGCGGCTTGCCCGCAATAACCGCGACTGGCATCACCTGATCGATCTTTGCGTTTTCACCGAAACAATCGTCGTGGACGCGGAGGGCATATACGACCCGCGGCTCCTCAACGATCGCCTGCTGCTTGGATTGAAAGGAACGATGAGCGAGTTCGAGCTCGGCATCCTTCGGCAACGCGCCCAGGAGTGCTATCGGCAGAAGGTCCTCCGAGGCGAGGTGTTGACGATTGTGCCGACCGGGTACGTCCGCAGCGGTCCCAAAGGCATCGAGATGACCCCGGACCGCGCCGTGCAAGAGGCCGTCCGTGGTGTTTTCGCTCACTTCGAACGACTCGGGACCGTTCGCCAAGTCGCCGTGTGGTTCCATCGCGAGAAGGTCCCATTCCCCATCCAGCGCAACCGCAACGGTCTCCATCCAGTCGTCTGGCAACTCCCAGCCTATGATCACATCAAACGCATTCTGATGAACCCGACCTATGCAGGGGCCTTCGCCTGGGGACGGACCACTTCGCATGCGCATGTTGTCGACGGGCGCTCCCGAAAGAGCGCGGGCCACCGCGTCGACATGGAGCGCTGGCAAGTATTGCTAAAGGATCACCATGCCGCCTACATCTCCTGGGATCGATTCGTGGAGAACCAACGCATCTTGGCTTCCAACCGGACGAAGGCACATCCCGCAGGCACTGGCGCGGCGCGCAACGGTTCGGGATTGCTCGTCGGGCTCCTGCGCTGCGCCCGCTGCGGGCATAAATTCTGCGTTTCGTACCGCAGCCGCGATGGCAGGAGCGCCCCGCGATACTATTGCATGGCCGGAGCCAAAACACCTCTGGCGTCGACTTGCTCGCACTTCGGCGGTGTGAAGGCCGACCATGCGGTCGTTGAAGAGGTCCTTGCCGCTTGTCAGCCGATGGCGGTGGAGGCATCTCTCCTGCTCCTCGACC
This sequence comes from Polyangiaceae bacterium, assembly GCA_049578005.1. Taxonomy (GTDB): domain Bacteria; phylum Myxococcota_A; class Polyangia; order Polyangiales; family Polyangiaceae; genus Palsa-1150. The sequence continues at coordinate 342 of JBAULD010000271.1, read as the reverse complement.
AAGGCTGCGTCGAACAAAAACAAAAGCGCCGTGCTCTGGAGTTGGCCGTGCAGCGAGCGCGTTACGAGGCCGACCTTGCGCAACGTCAGTACGACGCGGTCGATCCATCGAACCGCTTGGTCGCGGCCGAACTCGAGACCCGCTGGAACATCGCCCTCGCGCAGCTTTCCGACGCCGAAGCCCGGCTCAAGGCTGACGAGGCCGCCACAACCCCTTTCGACGAACAGCAACGCCGTCGCCTCCTGGAATTGGGCTCCGATCTTCCGGCGCTGTGGAATGAACCCACCGCACCGGTTGAGCTGAAGAAGCGGATCCTGCGCACGGTGATCAATGAGATCGTCG
>JBAULD010000270.1:0-4284 GCA_049578005.1 Polyangiaceae bacterium | reverse complement strand
GGACGACAGCCCCTCCATCGGCGCACCCCCCTTTGCCTCTCGCCGCGCGAGCGCGCCGAACAGCCACTCGACGTTCGCCCAGCGCTTCGCGCCGACGTCGGCCGAAGGGGCGCTCGCGTCGGTCTCGCGCTTGTACTCGACCCTCTCGCAGAGCGCGCGCGCCACTTCGCTCGGAACGCGCTTTTCCCCGAAGAGCTCCCGGCGCGTCGTGGCGACCACGTCGGAAAGCGAGCGGCAACCGTCGCGCGCGGCGCCCGGGACGTCGTCGAAGGCGTCGACGCGCTCCACCGCCTGCCACAACGTCCAGCCGCGCTTGGCCGCGTGGAGCGCCAGCTTTTCGAGCGTGACCTCGCCGATCCCCCTCGGCGGATGGTTGACGACGCGCCGCAGGCTGATTTCGTCGGCCGGGTTGAGCGCGAGCTTGAGGTACGCGAGGACGTCTTTCACTTCTTTGCGTTCGAAGAACTGAACGCCGCCGACCACGCGATGGGCGATCCCTTGTTCTCGAAGCGCTTCTTCGATGAGACGCGACTGCCCGTTGGAGCGATAGAGCACCGCCACGTCGCGCGGCCGCTTTCCGTCGTGATGAATCAGCCGCCGAACCTCTCGCCCGACCCACGCCGCTTCGGCTTCCGGCGTCGGGGCCACGGCGAGCCGCACTTTGTCTCCGCCAGGGCGCTCCGTGAAGAGGACTTTGCGCCACTTGGCGTCGGTGCGCTTGGCGATGATCGCGTTGGCGACGGCCAGGATGGGCTCGCGCGACCGGTAATTGTGCTCGAGCTTGACGACGCGCGCCCGCGGGAAATGCTCGTCGAACTCGAGAATGTTGCGCACGTCGGCGCCGCGCCAGCCATAGATCGACTGGTCGTCGTCGCCCACCGCGCAGATATTCTTCCGCTCGCCGCAAAGAAGCCGCAGCATCTCGAGCTGAGCGCGGTTGGTGTCTTGGTACTCGTCGACGAGTACGTGCAAGAATTTTTCTTGCCACCTCGCGCGTACCTCGTCGCTTCCCTGCCAGAGGCGGGCCACTTCGCAGACCAAATCGTCGAAGTCGTAGGCGCGGTATTGTTTCAGAGCGGCTTGATAGCGAGGAAAGACCGCCTTGCTGATTTCGTCGTACTCGTCTTTCTCGGGAAGGTCCTCCGAGGCCAGAAACGCGTTCTTGGCGTTCGAGATCCGCGCGAGCACAGCCTGCGCGTCGTACGAGCGATCGACGCCCGCCGCGCGCAGGAGCTGCTTGACGAGCGAGGTCTGATCGCCCTGGTCGAAAATCGTGAACGCTCCGCCGATGGCCTGCCTCTCCCGGCCCAGCACTTGAAGGCCGAAGGAGTGGAAGGTGCACACGGTAAGCACGCGCGCGGCGGCGGATCCGGAGGGGCCCAGCATGCGCGCGATGCGGTCGCGCATCTCGGCCGCGGCCTTGTTCGTGAACGTCAAGGCCACGATGGCTTGCGGTGGAACACCCCGCTCGATGAGGCGGACGATGCGGTGGGTGACCACACGGGTCTTCCCGGAACCCGCTCCGGCCAGGACGAGGAGCGGACCGTCGCCGTGCTCGACTGCTTCGCGCTGGGCGGGGTTGAGGCTTGCCGCGAGCGTCATGGGTAGAGCCCCGTCACCAGGCCCTTAGCTATGCCTGCGGCGCATCATGTGCGCAAGCTTGCAATTCGACCTTTCCGCCGCGTGCAGCGATCTATGCTCGTCCTCCCATGATTCTTCGCCGCGCCGCTCCGGTGGTCGCCGCTCTCTTTCTGGCCCTGTCCTGCGCCGGCGCCCCTCTTCCCCCGCTGGCGCCGGCGGCTCCTGTCAACTCCGCGGCCGCGGTCGCACCGCCGAAGCCGCCTGACCTCTCCGCGGTTCCGGCCCCTCCCGCGCTCGTGGTTTCCGGTCGAGTCGCGAAGCCGAGCGCGACCCTCGCCATCGTACGCGAATGGTCCAATCTGCCCGAGCCGCAATCCGCAGAGGTCACCGAGTTCGTGGTCGGGGAAGCGATGGGCCCCCTCGTCGATCTCGACCAGCCCATCGACTTCGCAGTCGCCGTCGCGGGCTCGGGTGCGGCCATTCACGATCGAACGGCCGTATCGGTGGCCCTCAAAGACGTGGAGCGCGCGAAGGCGGCCTTCCAAGAGCGGTACAAGTTGATCCCGGGTGACAACGGCGCGCTCTTCATCCAAGGCCTCGGGCGAGGCGGGCACCACGATGCCGACGAGGCAGAGGACGACCGCGGCGAGGAACATCGAGCGTGCGAGATCGCACCCGCCTACGGCTCCACCCCCGTTCGCCTCGTGTGCGGCTGGGGAAGCCGAGCGCTCGTGGCGCTCGCCCCCTGGCTGACTCGCACGGCGACGCGCGCCGAGACGACCTCCGACCTGCACGCGGACCTCCGAATGCAGCCGCTTCGAGCCACGCTCTCGGTGGCGAAGCGCTTCATCGCGACCGTCCTCGCGAGCACCCTCGGATCGCGACTGGGCCTGTCGGGCGCGCGGGATCTCGTCGTGAGCGCCGGCGGCGACGTCGTCGATTTCGCGCTCGATCTCGAGACCGCGTCGGTCGACGTCAAGCTCGGCGATCCCGCCACCACCGCGACGGCGACGCTTCGCATGTCCGGCCGGGCATCGAGCTTGGCGCGCCTCGCCACGGCTCACCCCGAGCGAAGCGCCACCCCGCCCCCGTCGTTTTGGCAGCTCCCCGGCGACGCCGACTTGGCCTTCTTCGAGCGAGGAATCGACGATACCGAGCTAGGGCGCGGTCGCGACCTCTTGCTCCGTTTGGCGAGCGACGTGCTCGCCGACGGTGGCCTCAAAGACGTCGACCGCAAAGCGATCTTGGAACCCCTCGGGAAGCTGGCAACGGGCTCGCCGCTTGCCTACGCGAGCGGGCTCGATGCGGATGTGGCAGAGAAGGCGATGGCCGCGGAACGCGCACATCGCGACGCGCCGGATGCGGCTCTGCTCGAAGAAGCTCAGCGCGCGTCGACGGAGGCGCTCCTCGGCTGGCGCGTGATGGAGCTCGACGAGCCTCCGGCTCGCTTGGTCGGGGCCGTGAAAGACCTGGCGACCGCGTGGGGAAGGCCCGCGGTGGCGGCGGCCTTTCGTTCGAAAGGACGACCGGTCCCCGTCTTGCGCCCGCTGTCTTTGCCGAAAGGCACGAATCTTCCTCTCGGTGCGATGCATTACGTCGTCGAGTACCCGTTTGGCGAGCCGCGCCTCGCGGCCAAATCGAGCGGTGCGGCTTTGCCAGGCAAGCCCATCGCGGTCCAACTTTATATTGCCCCCGACGGAGAGCGGACCTGGGTGGGGCTCGGGGCGGGCGACGTCCTCGTCGCAAGGAAGCTCGCCTCCGCCATGGGAGCTTCACCGGACAGTCTCGCCGCTCGGCCTGAGATCGCACCGCTCAAGACGGCCACCGTCGGCGCGGCGGGCTTCTTGACGCTCCGTGCGATCCCCGAATCGGCGCTGCTCTTCGCGGGCCCGCTCGGAGGTCGGAGCACGACGGAGGCTTTCGACGAGCTGGCGCTCCTGCCGCATCGGGGCGGCGTGCCCATGTGGTTCTCCTGGACGGCGCGGTCCGAGGGGGGCGCGGCGCCTGTCGTCGCGACGCTCGAGATCCCTCGGGGAGCGATGGATGACATCGTCACGACGATCGTACGCCATGCGTTCTGACCCCAAGACGATCCTTCTTTGGGCCGTCGCCTCCGCGCTGGCGGGATGCAGTCGCCCGCCTCCGGACGCTTCGCCAGACGGGGCCGTGCGCGTGTTTCTCGACGACATGGAAGCCGCCGAGAGCGACGCGCGCGAGACCCGTCACGCTTACGATTTGCTCGGGCCCGTCGCCCGGGCGAACCTCGAGGAGCGCGCTCGGCGCACGAGCCTCCTTCAAGGGCGCCAGGTCCCCCCTTGGGACATGCTCGCCGCCGGCCGATTCGGCGTCGCCTTCCGCCCGAAGACCATGCGGTCGAAGATCGTCGGCGACCGAGCATCGGTCGAAGTGCTCGGCGCGGACCCACAGAACGAACGAGCGACCGTGTCCTGCATTCGCGAGGTGGGCGGATGGCGGATCGAACCCGAGCTTCCTCCGCCGTGACGACGGATTTGCCCGCCCCGGCCGAACGGGCATAAGACTGCCGACATGGTGTCTGAGTTCCAGGCGGGGCTCGCTTGCAGTTTCGTTGCGCTGGCGGCTGCGTCGAGCGCGTGCGCGCGCCCGCGCGAACTGTCCGAACCGGCGATCCCGACCGTCGTGTCGATCCCCGTCGCACCGCTTGGGACCGCCGCGACCCAGTCT
>JBAULD010000269.1:0-3627 GCA_049578005.1 Polyangiaceae bacterium | reverse complement strand
GCTTTGCTTCGGCCGCGGGCGCCGGTGCTTCGGCTTTCGGCGCCGCTGGTCCGGCGTTCGCGCTTCCCAGTCCGGCGAATGCCGACAGATCGTCGTTGGGCGCCCCGACAATGGCGACTGGTTGCCCCAGCTTCACCTGAGCCCCCGGCGCTACGAGAATTCTCAGCAGCGTTCCCTTGTCGAACGCGCGAAACTCCATCGTCGCCTTGTCGGTCTCGACCTCGGCGAGCAAGTCGTCGACGCTGACGGCGTCGCCCTCCTTCTTGTGCCACGCGGAGAGGACCCCCTCCTCCATCGTCGGCGAGAGCTTGGGCATCTCGAGAATCTTCGCCATCACGCCCTCCCACGGGCCAGCAAACGCCGGACTGTGGCCACGACACGGTCCGCCTGCGGCATGCAGGCTTGCTCGAGCTTCTTGCTGTACGGCATCGGCACGTCGAGCGTAGTCACCCGCAAAATCGGAGCGTCGAGCGCGTCGAATGCCAGCCGCTGCACGCGATCGGCGATTTCCGCTCCGACCCCGCCGTAGGGCCACCCTTCGTGCACGACGACGAGCCGATGCGTTCGCTCGACGCTGGCGACGATCGCGTCTTCGTCGAGCGGTCTCAGGCTGCGCAAATCGAGCACCTCGGCGGAGATTCCTTCCTTCTCGAGGAGCGTAGCCGCTTCGAGCGCCACGTGGGTCATGCGGGAGTACGTCGCGATTGTGACGTCTTTGCCTTGGCGGGCGACCTGCGCCTTGCCCATCGCCACGACGTGCTCCCCATCCGGCACTTCGCCGCGCACGCCGTAGAGCGTCTCCGACTCCATCACGAGCACGGGGTTGTCGTCGCGGATCGCCGATTTCAGCAGCCCTTTCGCGTCTGCCGGGAACGCGGGTGCGACGACCTTCAACCCGGGGATGGTCGCGTAGAAGTGTTCCATGGCGTGGCTATGCTGGCTGCCCACCTGCGCCGCGCTCGCGTTCGGCCCTCGAAAGACGATGGGACAGTCGAATTGGCCTCCGGACATTTGCCGGAGCTTCGCCGCGTTGTTCAAGATCTGATCGAAGGCGACCGCGCTGAAATTCCACGTCATGAACTCCACGATCGGGCGGAGGCCGACCATCGCGGCGCCGACGCCCACCCCGGCAAACCCTGCCTCGGCGATAGGCGTGTCGACCACGCGCTTCGGGCCGAACTTCTCGAGCATGCCCTCGCTGACCTTGTATGCGCCCTGGTAGTGGCCGACTTCTTCGCCCATCAGGAACACGCGGTCGTCGCGGTCCATTTCCTCGACCATCGCCTCGCGCAGGGCTTCTCGGAATCGTAGCGTTCTTGTCATGGGGGTGTGCGTAGGGGTCAGGGACTAGTAGGCGAAGGGACCTTTGTACGTGGCTGCCTCGAGGTCGGCGAGGTCGGGGTCGGGACTCTCGTTGGCGAATTGAATGGCGTCGGCCACATCGACCTCGACGGTCTTTTCGATCGTTTCGAGCCGCGCTTCGGTAGCCCCCTGTTCGATCAGACTGGCGCGCGCCCGGAGGAGCGGGTCACGCCGCTTGTGCTCGTCGAGCTCGGCTTGCGTCCGGTACTTGGCCGGGTCACTCATCGAGTGACCGCGGAATCGGTAGGTTCGGACTTCGACGAGCGTTGGCAAGCTCTGCTCGCGAGCGCGTTTGACGGCTTCGCCGATGCGGCGCTCGACTTCGAGGACGTCATCGGCGAAGAACCGGTCGCGGTCCATCCCGTAACCGAGCGCCTTGAGCGAAACGTCCTCGACCGACATCGAGCGAGAGAGCGGCGTTCCCATCGAGTATTCGTTGTTCTCGCAAATGAAGACGATGGGCAGCCGCCAGAGTGCCGCGAGGCTGATTCCTTCGTGGAATCCGCCAATGCTGACGGCGCCCTCACCGAAAAAGCAGAGCGTGACGCGACCATCCTCTCGATACTTGCTCGCGAACGCGACGCCGGCGGCCAGCGGAATGTGGCCGCCCACGATGCCGTATCCGCCGAGCATGTGGTGCTCCTTGTCGAACATGTGCATCGACCCGCCGAGGCCTTTGGAGCACCCCGTGGCTTTTCCAAAAAGCTCCGCGAAGAGCGCGCGAGGGCTCATCCCCTTCGCCAGCGCAATCCCGTGATCGCGGTAGGTCGTGATGACGTAATCGTCGGGGCGGAGGGCGGCGAGCGCGCCCACTCCCACCGCTTCTTGCCCGATATAGAGGTGCAAGAAGCCACCGATCTTGCCTTCGGCGTAGCCGCGAGCGCTTTCCTCTTCGACGCGCCGGATGAGCAGCATGTCGCGATAGAGATGGGCGAGGTGGTCCAACGCCGTCGGCGGACTGCCGCTCGTCAACATGCTCTTGGCCATCGTGTTTTGCGTTTGCGGCTCGGCGTTCATGGGAGCGGAATGGTCGGACATCGTGGCGTGCGGCAGTCTAGTTCGCCACAGAGGTGGGCCGCTAGGGGTCGACGAGCGGAGGCCCCTGTTTATCTGCCTGCGGTTCGTTTCGGAGGGGTGTCCGGCCGCCGACGGAGGGAATCGATTCAGCGGCGGGAGCCGAGCTGGTAGCAGAAGGCGAGGCTGAAGTGGAAGGGGAGGGATGCGCCGCGGCCGGTAGAGGCGGTACGACGCGGTGCATCGAAGGCGCAGATTTGCTGGAGGCCGGCCGGCCGTTCTTGGTCGACGCGCTTTCGCCTGCACCCGTTTGCCGCAGGTGGCCGAGCACCACCAGGACAAGGATCACGGCGGCCGCCGCCAGCGCGATTTGATTCTGCCAGCGCCGGGTCGCTTGCGCGATGCTGGAACGCACCGGCCCCGGCGTCGCCAGGAACGTGATGCGCGGCCCCTGGACCGCCCCCGCGAGGCCGGACGCAAACGCCTCGCACGACGGGAAACGCTGGCTAGGCAGCGGCGCGAAGGCTCGGGCGAAGACCGCATCGAGGCCGAGGTAGCCCCGCAGGGCCGGATGGACCGACCTCGGCGGCGAATGCTTTCCCGTCGCGACCAACGCCGCGACTGCTCCGGGGTTCTCCCCGGGAAACGCACGGCGGCCCGTGATCGCCTCGTACATGGTCGCGGCCAGGGCAAACTCGTCCGAAAGCGCCCCCCATGCGTCGGACGCGAGCACTTCCGGGGCTAGGTACGCGGGCGGGCCCGAGTCTCGGACCCATTGCCCGAATAGTCCGAAGTCGGTGAGCTTGGCGCCGGTGGGCGCGAGCATCACGTTTTCCGGCCTCACGCCTCGATGCACGAGCCCCGCGGCGTGGGCGTGGGTCAAGGCGGCCGCGAGGGCCAGGGCGATCCGACCCACTTCTTCGGCGGCAAGTGGTCCCTCGTGGAGCCGTTCGCGCAGCGTCGGCCCGCGTACGAGTTCGAATACGAGATACAGGCCGACGTGTTCGTCGTCGCCCATGTCGTGCAAAGCGACGAGCCCGGGATGCGAGAGCGTGGCCGCCGCCCGGGCCTCCTCACGCAGGCGCTCCGTGAGTGCCCGGCCCTGTTCGGAGCTTGGCTCCCGGTCGACGCGCAGGACTTTGATCGCCACTTGTCGGCGGAGAATCGGGTCGCGAGCGAGAAAAACGCGTCCCCACCCGCCTTCACCCAGCAGGAGCTCGACCTCGTAGCGGCCGATGCGCGCGGGGAGGC
>JBAULD010000268.1:0-7331 GCA_049578005.1 Polyangiaceae bacterium | reverse complement strand
CACGTGGATCGGGTCGTCGCGCACTGGGCTGTGCCGTGCGGCTGGCCAATCGCTCCCGGGGCGCGCGGAGCCGCGATCGAGCTCGTGTCCCACGGCGGCGACGTGCGTCTCCTGGGGGCAGTCCCCGGACCGGCGAGGCGCGCGGTCGTGCGGGCTATCGTGTCGCGTGCCGACCGGTGGCGCTTCGTGTCGGAGCCGCTCCTCGGGGCGCTCCTGGCGGGTCTCGATCGGGAGACGTGCGCTCGCGTCGAGCGCATCGCGGTCATTGAGGCCGCTCCGATCGACATGCCCGACGTGGACGGGGCAGTGAGGCTGCGGCGGAGGGCGTTCGCGGGGCGCCGCGTCGCCGTGAGCGTGGGCAGACTGGTCGCGAGCAAGCGCGTCGATCGGGCGATCGAGTATGTGGCCCGTTCGCGCGACTTGGACGCCCTCGTCATCGTGGGGGACGGTCCGGAGCGCGCTCGCCTCGAGCGGCTGGTAAGAGCGCGCGGCGTCGAGGCTCGCTTCGTGGGGACGGTGGCGCGGCCGGAAGCGCTTGCGTGGATCGGAGCCGCGGACGTTCTCCTCCACGCCTCCCGAGCGGAAGGGCTGAGCACCGTCGTGCGCGAGGCCACGGCGCTCGGTACCCCGGTGCGTAGCATCTAGCCCGAGAGCCGGCCTCACCCGCGCCTTTCACGCGACTCGTTGCCGCCGGCGGTGTCAGGTGCCATGTTCGCTTGCATCTCACATGCAACTGCGCGCGCCGTCGGAGAGACCCATGGAACCAGCCACGATCGAGCTGCACGGCCAGCGATATTCGTATCGGGCGGCTGGGAGCGGTCCGCTCGTGGTCCTGCTCCACGGGATCGCCGGGAGCTCGGCGACTTGGGAGCGGGTGATTCCGCGGCTCAGTACGCACTATCGGGTCATCGCCCCCGATCTGCTGGGCCACGGAGAGTCCCCGAAGCCGCGAGGCGATTACTCTCTCGGCGCGTACGCCAACTTGATCCGGGATCTCTTGAACGCGCTCGGCGAAGAGCGCGGGACGATCGTCGGCCACTCGCTGGGCGGCGGCGTCGCGATGCAGTTCGCGTATCAGTATCCGGAGCGATGCGAGCGGCTCGTCCTCATCTCGAGCGGCGGCCTGGGCCGCGAAGTGCACGCCATTCTGCGAGCGGCGGTGCTGCCGGGGGCCGAGGTTGTCCTCCCTTGGTTGAGCGTAGCGGCGACGCGCAGCATCGGCACGCTGGTCAAGACGGTCGGTCGCTTCGGCTTCCACGAGAGCGCCGACCTCGCGGAGACGTGGCGGAGCTTCGTGTCCCTCGAAGACCCCGAGGCCCGCCGCGCGTTTCTCTACACCGTTCGGGGCATCATCGATCTGGGCGGCCAGCGCGTCGACGCGACGGACAAGCTTTACCTCACGGCCGGGCTGCCGACCCTCATCGTCTGGGGCGCGCAAGACCCGCTGATCCCGGTCGAGCACGCGTATCGCGCCCACGAGAGCATCCCCGGAAGTCGGCTCGAGATCTTCCCGGGAGCGGGTCACTACCCGTACCTCGAGGACCCCGAGCTCTTCGCGGCCATCTTCCTCGATTTCGTCCAGACGACGAGACCACGGCAGGTCACGGCGCAATCGATGCGAGGCGCGGCGCCGACCGGATCGAGAACTCCCGCGCCGCAGTGACGGCCCGTTCGCGCCGAGCGGTCAGCGCTGCTTGCGCTGGAACGCCGGCACGTCCCAGTCGTGATCGAGCCCGGGGAAGACGTCCTGCGCCCCGCTGCCGGCTTCGCGCGCGCGCGAGTGCGCCGTTTCGGGTGCCGACCAGCCTCCCGCAGCAGGTGTCTGACGTCGCGCGCGCGGGTCGGCACGCTCGTGGTCGCGCGTGAACGCAGGCGGCGGCGCCTGCATGGGCCGGCGCGTGCTCGGACCGAGGGCGGTTTCGGCGGCGGATCGGATTCCCGAGGGGGAAGAGAGAGAGCGCTGGGGCTGAGCGACGGGAATCGTCTGGGGCGCAAACGCCGGTCGATTCGCCGCGGCTTCTTGCGCCGCCTCGCGTTCCTGGGCGTCGAAGCCCGTGGCGATGACGGTGACTTTGACGTTGTCTCCGAGCGTCTCGTCGATGCTGGCTCCGAAGATGATGTTCGCGTCCTCGTGGGCCTGCTCTTGCACGAGGCTGGCGGCTTCCTGAATCTCTTTCATTTTGAGGTCCGGGCCGCCAACGATGTTGATGAGGACCCCGGTCGCTCCCTCGACGCTGATGTCGTCGAGCAGGGGCGACGTGACCGCGGTCTCCGCCGCGATGCGCGCGCGGTTCTGCCCTTTGGCCAGCCCCGTTCCCATGAGGGCGCGGCCCATGTTGCTCATCACCGTCTTTACGTCGGCGAAGTCGACGTTCACGATTCCGCTCTGCGTAATGAGGTCGCTGATTCCACGGACGGCCTGGTAGAGGACTTCGTCGGCTTTGCGGCACGCGTCGACGAAGGTCAGATCGTCGTCGCCGAGGAGCACGAGCTTCTGGTTGGGGATGGTGATGAGCGTGTCGACGTGCTCGGACAGCATGGCCAGCCCGAGCTCGGCGCGGCGCGCGCGCTGTCGTCCTTCGAAGAGAAACGGCTTGGTGACGACGCCGACCGTGAGCGCGCCTTCTTCTCGCGCGATTTGAGCGATGATCGGCGCGGCGCCGGTCCCCGTGCCGCCGCCCATCCCGGCGGTGACGAAGACCATGTCGGCGCCGCTCAGCAGCTCTTTGATTCGTTGGACGTCTTCGAGCGCCGCCTTGCGGCCTTTCTCCGGATCCGCCCCGGCGCCGAGTCCGCGCGTGACGTTTCCGCCGATGGGGAGCTTGGTCGGCGCGGCGTTCGCGTTGAGCGCCTGCGCGTCAGTGTTCACGACGATGAACTCGACCCCTTCGAGGCCGAGGTTGATCATCGTGTTCACTGCGTTCCCGCCGGAACCGCCGACGCCCACGACCTTGATGCGTGCTTCGTATTGATTCGTTTCGTCGGCAAATTCGATTGAAAAACTCATTGTCGTGGGTCCTCCCGGCGTCCGTCCGTAATCAAAATGCGGCTTTGATCCACTCCCAGAAGCCAGACTTGCGTGGCTCGACGATATCTTCCCGCGATTGTGAGCGACCTCGTGCGGCCGGCGGCGGCAAGGACCCCAGGCCCTGCTGGAGCGCTCCCTCCGCGATGATCTGGGCGCCGTATTTCACGAGCCCGACTCCGGTCGAGAACTCGGGGCCATGCACGAGCTGCGTGATCCCCTTGATCCCGGTCGGCATCGCGACGCGCACGGGCATGCCGAGAATCTCCTCGGCCAGCTCGCACACGCCGGGGAGAAGCACCGCGCCGCCCGTCAGCACGACGCCGGCGCTCAGCTGCTCGAGCAGGCCCGTGTCTTCGATCCGCTTGCGGACGACGGCGAAGATCTCTTCGAAGCGGGGCTCGATGATGTCCGAGAGGACGCGCCGGGCGGTCTTCCGCGGCGCGTGTCCTCCGACCCCGGGGACTTCGATGTCCTCGTCGTCGGCGACCATCCGCCCGAGGGCGCATCCGGACAGGCGCTTCAGGCGGTCGGCCTCGGCCATCGGCGTGCGCAGACCGGCGGCGATGTCGCTCGTGACATTGTTGCCGCCGACCGGAATCACGCTGACGTGCGCGATGCCGCCATCGACATACAAAAGGACGTCGGTCGTCCCTCCGCCGATGTCGACGACCGCGACTCCGATCTCTTTCTCGTCTTCGCTGAGGACGGCCTCTGCGCTGGCCAGCGGCTGGAGGACGACGTCGGCGACGGTGAGCCCGCACCGCTCGGCGCAGCGGATCACGTTCTGCACGCAGCTCGTCGCCGCGGTGACCAGGTTGACCTTCACGCCGAGACGTACGCCGGCCATCCCGATGGGGTCGCGGATGCCGTCCTGGCTGTCGACCGTGTATTCGCGCGGCAAAACGTGGAGGATCTGCCGGTCGGCGTCGACAGGAATCGCGCGGGCGCCCTCGAGGACCCGTTCGACGTCCCGGTGCGTGACCTCGCCGCCGGCGATGGCGGCGACGCCGTCGGAGCCGGACGAGCGCACGTGGCTGCCGCTGATGCCCGCGTAGATCGTGCGGATCTCGACTCCGGCCATCGTCTGAGCGCTCTCGATCGCGTCTTTGATCGAGCGCACCGTCCAGTCGATGTTTGCGACGATCCCTTTTCGGAGCCCGCGGCACGGGACCGTGCCAACGCCCAAGATGGTGACGTTGTGCGCCTCGACCTCGGCGACGACGGCGCAGACCTTGGTGGTCCCGATATCGAGACCGACTACGATCTCGCCCTGCAATACAGCGGAGCTCATCTCCATTCGGCAATCGCACGCTGGAGCGGAGAGGGCCAAATTTGTGTGGGGTCGCAGAGGCCAGCGAGCCCTGGAGCGGTCTTGCGCGCACTTCGGCGTGGTGTAAGAGGGGCTCTCCATGCTGAAGCACAACGTCTTTTTCGAGGGCAAGGTCCAGAGCATCGGCTTCGAGCGTCACGGGCGGCGGCTGACCGCCGGGGTGATTGCCGCCGGGCAGTTTCACTTCGGGACGGACGCGCCCGAGCGAATGACCATCGTCAGCGGGGAGCTCGAGGCCAAGGTCGGCGATGCGTGGCGGGCTTATCCGGCCGGGACGAGCTTCGAAGTACCGGGCAAGAGCGGCTTCGACGTTCGCGCGAGCGAGCCGGTCGCGTACCTCTGCGAGTTTCTCTGAAGCTACCGCAATCGCGCGATACCTCTGCGAGTTTCTCTGAAGCTACCGCAATCGCGCGACCACCCGCTCGGGCCTCACGTCGTTGTCGAGCATGATCGCCGCGGCCTGCGCGTGGCGCTTGTCGAGCTCGGCGACGACGCGCGTGGCCTGGTCGAGCTTGCGCCGAAAGGGCGGCCCGCCGAGCACGATCTCCATCGCCGGGCGCCCGACGACCAGCGTGCACGTGCCGCCCGGGCCCAAGTGCACTTCTTCGAGCGGCGCCCGCCGCGCGAGCGAGCCTTGTTCGTACTCCGCGGCCAGGTCGATCCCGCGACGAATGGTCCGCACCGCTTCTTCGCGATCGTCGACCACGATCTCCGGCGTGAGGCCGGTGATGAGCGGCAGATCGACCGGGTCGCCGGGCTCGAGCTTCTTGAAGGGCTCGCCGTCCGCGGTCGCGAGCAACGTTTCGCCGAGCGCAACGAGAGCGGCGGCTCGGCGCTCGGTGACCTGGACGAAGATCGTTCGTGGCAACCGGCGACTCAGCACGGCGTCCGATATCCACGGATCGGCGAGGATGGCCGTCCGGGCGGAGTCGAGATCGACCGAGAAGACGTTCGACCCCAGCGCGATGGCGCTCTCGGCGACGATCGCGTCTGCGGATCGGCGCTCGTTGCCGGCGACTTGAACGGTTGCGACGGCAAAGCGCGCGCTCGTGGTCACGTAGCGTCGGGCCAACCACGCCACCCCAACGGACGTCGAGACTATCAGCGCCACGCCGAACGCCGTTCCGATCGTCGCTGCCCATCGCGACGGGTCCCGAGGGCCCGGCGGCGCGACGGCGCCCGGCTCGACGACTCGGGGCAGCACGCGGCGATTGGCGGGACTCACGGTTGCTGACTCCCCTCGATCAGCGCGAGGAGCTCCCTCGCGCTCGCGTTGATGTCTCCGGCACCGAGCGCGATGACGATATCGCCGGGTTCGACGACGTCGAGCAGGGCGCGGGCGACGTGAGCTTTGCCTTTGACGTAAGAAACGCCGCGATGCCCGTGGGCGCGAATCGCCTCCACCAGGGCCTCGCCGGTCGCTCCGGCGATCGGCTGTTCGCCCGCCGGGTACACGTCGGTGACGAGAAGGACGTCGGCCTTGTTGAACGCGCGCGTGAAATCGTCGAAGAGGAGCTTGGTGCGCGTGTACCGGTGGGGCTGGAAGGCGACGATGACGCGCCGGTCGAATCCGCTCTGGGCTGCATCGAGGGTCGCCTCGACCTCGGCGGGGTGGTGGCCGTAGTCATCGACGATGATGATGTCGCCGGTCTTGCCGTCTTTCGCGAAGAGCGGCTGGCCCAGGACCGTGAAGCGGCGCTGCACCCCGTGGAACCCCGCGACGGCCTCCCGCGTCACGTCGAGGGGCACTTCGAGCTCGTCGGCGACGGCGATGACGGCGAGCGCGTTGAGCACGTTGTGCGCCCCGGGCATGCGCACGACGAACCTCCCGAGAGGCTCGTTGCGACGAAACGCGTCGAAATGGGTCGCGAGGCCCTCGAAGCGGGTACCGCTCGCCCGGTAGTCGGCCTGACGCGACACCCCGTACGTCACGAGTCGCCGCTCGAGGCGCGGCAGGATGTCCTGTACCGCGGGGTGATCGAGGCACAAGACGCACAAGCCGTAAAAGGGGACCTTGTTCGCGTACTGGACGAACGCGTCTTTGACGGCCTCGTGAGTGCCGTAGTGATCCAGGTGCTCGGCGTCGATATTGGTCACGACGGCGATCGTCGGTGTCAGTTTGAGAAAGGACCCGTCGCTCTCGTCGGCCTCGGCGACGAACAGGTCCCCCTCGCCGAGCCGCGCATTCGATCCGAGCGCGTTCACTTTGCCGCCGACGACGACCGTGGGATCCAAGCCTGCTGCGCGCAGCACGGTCGCGACCAGAGAAGTCGTCGTGGTCTTGCCGTGGGATCCCGCGATGGTCACGGCGTATCGAACGCGCATCAACTCGGAGAGCATCTCGGCGCGCGGAATGATGGGGATTTCAAGTTCGCGGGCGCGGACGATCTCCGGATTTTCACCCGGGATCGCGCTCGAGTAGACGACGACGTCGGCCCCGGCGATGTTCTCGGCCGCGTGGCCGAGGAACACCTGGACGCCGAGCCCTTCGAGCCGGCGGGTGTTCTCGTTCGGCTTCAGATCGGACCCGCTGACGTCGAAATCGAGCGTTCGCAGAATCTCCGCGAGACCGCTCATCCCGATGCCGCCGATACCGACGAAGTGGACGTGGCGCACGCGACCGCGGAACATCACCGAACCTCGCGCTCGATTGGATGGCGGCCGGCCGTCGCCACGCCGTTCGTCGTCTTGCGCCCCGCTCCGATACCGGCGAGCGCGAGGAGATCGCGGGCCACGTCGCGCGCCGCGTCGGGTTTTCCGCGAGACCGCGCGGCGTCGGCCATCGCGGCGCGGGCGGTATGTCCGCGCAAGAGTCGTTCGATCTCGCTCGAAAGCCGGGCCGCGTCGGCGGCTTCTTGTCGCACGCACACCGCCGCGCCGGCGCGCGCCAGCGCATCTGCGTTGCGTCCCTGGTGATCGTCGGCCGCGTGAGGCAGAGGAACGAGGATGGACGCTCGTCCGACGGCTGTAATC
>JBAULD010000267.1:0-6298 GCA_049578005.1 Polyangiaceae bacterium | reverse complement strand
GTGTCATTGGAGTAAACAAGGGGACCGTTACCGCCTATTGCAGAAATTGTAACGAAGTTATTACATTTACAGGAGGCTTCCTTACGGTCGGCAATGACGGAATGGTGACCTGTTCGGATTGTAGAGGCGACGATCGCCCGCACCCTCGTAGACTGAGGTAGGACAATAATTCACGCACTATCGGTCGATTTCTCCTTTACCTTTCGCCCGCTCGGCCGTACTGTCTCTTCAGGAGCTAGCAATGATCCGAATCACCTCCGAATCTAGCCTCGTCGTCATCCGACCGGCGGTTTACCTGGGCGGCGACAAGTTCCAGTCCTACCGGACGGCAACCGCAGGCGCCAAGTACGACCCTGCCCGCAAGGCCCAAGTCACGGTAATCACGAAGCTTCCCGCGATTGTAGAGAAGCTCAAGGCCGCAGGCTTTCAGCTCGACATCGCACCGGACGTTCGGGCGAGCTTGGGCGCGATTGTCGCACAAGTGAGCATGGACATTGGGGCTACCGTCGCACGGGCGGACGCGAAGGACGCGGAGCTAGCAGCACGCGGTCGAGCGCTCTATCCGTTCCAGAAGACCGGGATGACATGGTTGTCGTCGCGTCACGGTGCGCTTATGGCAGACGAGATGGGCCTGGGTAAGACTGTCCAAACGCTTATGGCCTTGCCGGACCTCGCGCCCGTGCTCGTGGTATGGCCGGCAGTCGCAAAGGGTGTCTGGAAGCGCGAAGCCGCTCTGTGGCGCCCGGAGTACAAGGTCACGGTCCTCTCTGGACGCGGTTCGTTTCGCTGGCCAGCAAAGGGAGAAATCCTCGTCACCAACTACGACATCTTGGGTGTTCGAGACGACACCGACGAAAAGGAAGTGTTCGACGCCTGCCCCAAGGGACTCGTTCTTGTGGGCGACGAAATTCATGCCACCAAAAACAGCAAAGCCCTTCGCACCAAGGCATGGCGATCGCTCGCTGTGGCCACGCAAAAGGCCGGCGGACGCGTCTGGGGTCTGTCGGGTACGCCACTCCTCAATCGCGGTCCCGAGCTCTGGGCGGTCCTCCAATCGCTTGGACTCGCGTCCGAAGCGTTCGGCACCTGGGACAAATTCGTAGCACTCATGGGCGGATCCAAAGGCAAGTACGGCTACGTCTGGCCGCGCACTCCGCCGGACCCCGCCAAGGTCGGCGCGGCGATCAAGCCAGTCATGGTTCGGCGCCTTCGGACGGAAGTCTTGCCGGATCTCCCCACGAAGACCTACAACACAGTCCAAGTAGATCTCTCCAAGAAAACCGCGAAGATCTGTGATACGGCCTGGGGACTTGTCCAGCATGCCGCCAAGGACCGCTCGGGACCCGACGAGGGCCTCTCTATCGGGGAAGTCTCGGAAGCGCGCGCCGCGCTGGCACTTGCCAAGGTCGATACGCTTCTCTCGATGGTAGAAGAATTCGAGGAAGCGGAAGAGCCTATTGTCGTTTTCAGCGCACACCGCGCTCCCATCGATGAGCTTGCCAAGCGCGAAGGCTGGAAGGTTATCACGGGCGACACGCCGAACGCGGAACGATCGGCCATCGAAGCGAGCTTTCAGCGTGGCGAGCTCAAGGGCGTTGGCGGCACCGTACGAGCGGCAGGCGTCGCCATTACGCTGACGCGCGCGCACCAGGTTATTTTCGTCGATAGGGACTGGACTCCGGCTCTCAACGAGCAAGCGGAAGACCGCGTGTGCCGGATCGGCCAGGACCGAGGTGTCATCGTGACGGATCTCGTGGGCGACCATGCGCTCGACTATCGCCTCTACGAAGTCTTGGCGCGTAAAACCGCACTCATTCAGACGACCGTGGAGCAGGGTAGGCAGATGGTGCCCACTATCGTCAACCGACAAAGGACGATCGAAGAGCTAATCGAGGCGTCGAGCCTGGGCGCTCCAGAGCCGAAAAAAACTGTACGGGACTTGGCAAGTTCCGTTGGCCTTGAGAAGGCGACAGATGCTGTCTCAGGCGCGCTACGGCGGGCGGACGAACTTGAGGCTACCAACCGCCGCTACCAACCGCGATCGGCAACCGAAGTGTGGACCGCCGACGCTCTACGTCACCTGACGGACAATGACTCGGACCGCGCGCTTGAACAGAACGGAGTGGGATTTAACAAGTTCGACAATGAGATCGGGCACAAGCTCGCCGCAGAGCTTGACCGTGGGCTCACGGCTAAGCAGTGGGAGCTCGCGGCGAGGCTGTGCACCAAGTATCAGGGACAGGTGGGGCAGAAGCCGAATGCTGCACAAACTACCTTGGAAGAGTAAATTCACGAACTAGAGAAATGGTAGAGAAGTACAATGTCTGGAGTACACATAAAGAAGCTAAAAACGCTTCCTAGCGCGTTCGAATACGACGAGAACGACGGACCTGCCACTGTCAAGATGGAGTGGATCCGTCACCGAGGATGGTGGCTTGTAGGCGAAGACGAAGAGGATTGTCACGGCGACAAGAACTGTTCAATCGTACCAGGAAGACCAGTCTATCTCACGGGGGAAGATGGTGTGATGTACTGTATCCACCATGCGCCGGTAAAACCACCTCCAGGAGTTAAGTAATTCACGAACTTAGACTAATCTTTCTTCACGTTCGACCGTACCATTACATAGGGTACACAGTACCAATTCAAAGGGGAACCTCAATGCCTGTCATCTTCACGCAAGTTCAAGACCAAGAATTCGCCCGCACCGAACTCCTCACCAACATCGCGTATCTCAAGACGAACGCGGATAAGCTCAGTATCAAGACGAAGCTTCATGCGTACGCGCTCGTCCTCGATGCCATCCAAGAGTACCTCGAAGCCGAGGAAGACCTGCGGCTCGCTTCAAAGAACGGCCATTCGTCGGACCACGTCTTAGAGGCCGCTACGGCAGTCGGGGAAGAAACGTGAGCGCCGCAAAGTTTAGGGTGCTGGTCTATGGCCAGACAGTAAATCATCACAACTGGCCTCAACGCCGGAACGTTGTTGGAGAAGTCAGCTACGAAGGGACTCCAATCGGGTGGACACCTGACGAACCGTTCCAGGTAGAAAGTATCCGCATCGAGCCTGTTGGCGTATCACCTACAGGTACGCCAGGAACCTTTACGTCTGTTTGTGGACTTGCCGCAGTCGGCGGGTCTCCTACCTGCGAACTTGAACGTGGTCACAAAGGCTTCCACGAGCACACCGAGAAAGATGAAACTGGTAAAGTCCGCACCTTCCACTGGGGGAAGGGTTGGCCGTCCACTGACGACACTGAAGCACGACTCTTCCGGGCACTCGAAGTGCTAAACTATGTAGCAGACGTTTACCAGTCGCCGCTCGTCAAGGAAGCCATCAAACAGCTTACGGCGGAGGAGTTCGTACCATGATCCAAAATAGTAAGATCGTGTACGACTCCGAGGGTGAGATCGTGTGTAGCCCGATCGTTCCGAGCGATTTTCGGACCACGTTGACGGGTGTCCGGGTGACGGCGAGACCGACGTGCACCATGCAAGTGAAGGTGGACAAACCGGCCTTCTTCGTGCCTCCATCTGCGCCCATGCAAGAAACTCCGTCGCAGTCAAACTGCCCGTCCGGACGGTTCCGGTACTGGAAATCGTGGAGATCCGTTTTCGGGCGTGGTACAAGCTAAAGAGTCGGCTGCGTAGACCGTTCTATCTAACTGAAGGAGCTAATTCATGAACTACCGAGCCATCATCACCGCGTCACTTCTCGCTTTCTCGGCAGGATGCGGAGGCGCGGAGTTCACGCTGCAAAGTGCACCTGCCGCGGATACGGGGAACATCGTCACTACGGTAGACCCAATGCCGGAGCCGGATGCCCAAGCGACCCTGCCGACTGGCGACGCAGGCGACGCTAGCGACGCTGGGGACGCAGGCGACGCTAGCGACGCTGGGGACGCTGGAAACGCCGCTTGCGATAGCGGAGCGCCGGTCATGACGACCTGCGCCGCAACGAACGCAAGTGGATACATCTGGTTTACGGCACCAACCCAATACTGTTCGATGTACGTGCAAAACCTAGCTGGAATCATCACGTCCCAGGGGCTAGCGGTACCGTCCGAATGCTTGTGCAATTACACATGCGATTGCCTTATTGCGTCGAGCGCGGACCTCTGTCCAAACGGGGGAAAGTTCGTGAACTGTCAAAACGACAAGGGTGGTCTAATCGTGGACTGCAAGTAAGGAGGATCCGGCCAGATGAATTTTGAAGAATTTCTCGTCTCTATCAAGGACCAACTCCAGAAGATGGGAACTCCAGATCCGGAGAAACACAACATCGATTGCGGGAGCCGGGTCTGTTTCCTCTGCCGCTATCACGACAGCGTCCCCGCTGACGAGGCGCTCATCGGAGCCCTTTTTCTAGGACACGATCTGTGCCTTGATTCGCCCGAAGTGCGCCTTCACGTACTCAATCGGCACTTCTGCAAGGTCCATATCACTCTTTTCTACGAATTCATGAAAGTAGAAAAGCGGGAATCATTCGGTAGGTAAGTAAGGAACTTCCGTACATCACAAGTTTTCCACAGGCTGTGGATAAGCGGGGTACCTGTGGAGGGAAAGAAATTCGCATTTTGACAAACAGAATTCTTGAATTGCTCGGCACTCTCGACTAGTGTCTAACCCTCACAGCGTATCTCACACGCGTAACGGCAGTACCCTCATGAAACCTCAAACTCTCGTAGTGAAGACAAAGGCAGGCAAGCCAATGGCCGATCCGCAGAACATTATCAAAGAGGACGAAATCAAGCACGTTCCGCTCGCCGACATCTACGTGGACTGGGCATGGAACTCGCGTTCCTTTGCGAACGTCATCAGTGACCATTCCGAGAACGACAGCGACGCCGAGGGTATTACGGGACTTACGCGCGGCATCTTCCTCGACGGCCAGGACGAAGCTATCGTGCTCCGGCCGACAAGTGGCGAAGGTTTCTACAAGAAGGGCGTCAAGCAACCGTACGCACTCGTAGCGGGGTTCCGACGCTTCGAAGCCGTCCGGCGCTTGAACAGTCCCAAGGTCAAGACCGACAAGGACCCGGGCGAAGTCTCGGAAGACTTTTTCAAACTCATCGAAGAGCGAAAAGCCACAAAAAAGTCCCTCGTCCCCAATACGGCGGACGGGACCATTCGGGCCGTGGTCAGGACTCTCGCCGAGTCCGAAGCGCGGATGCTGAACCTCCGGGAGAACACCAACCGCGATTCGCTCACGGCTCCCGATCTCATGATGGCCTGCAAGGTACTCAAGGAAAAACACGATCTCACCGACACGCAAATTGCAGAGCATCTCGGCAAGTCCCAGGGGCACATTTCGATGCTCGGGCGCGTAGCCAAATGCGACGGGGAAATCCTGAACCATTGGCGGAACGGCGGCGAGTTCCACGGTCTTCCGGCCAACCTTCGCGCGACCGTGCGCGAGCTCGACGATATCTCTAAGCTCGAAGGCAAGGAAGCTCAGACCAAGGAGTACGTCAAGATTCTCCAGGCGAAGATCCCTGCCGGCGACGACAGGGACAATAACGCGTGGGTCAAGAGCGCCAAGAACAAGGCTGCCAAGATAGGCGCGCTCTTGGGCACACTCGAGAAAGCAGCCGTCCTCAAGGTCAATCCGAAGGTCGCTTCGGCGTGGCACGAGTTCATCGATCTCATCGTCAAGAACGGCAAGAAGGAACTCTCGGCGCGGCAGGCAAAATCGGTCGGAAAGGCCGCCGAAGAAGAGTACCTCAAAGCCCTCAATGCGGTAGAAGAAGAAGAAGACGAGGACGAGGGAGACGACGCGACGGCGTAGACTTCGGAGGACTACAGCACCGGGTCTTCTTCCCCACGCGCGCGTGTAGTTTTCGAGTCCCGGCCGGTCGGGGCTCTCCGAGAACCGGCAGTCGATGATCCGACGAGTCAAATCGTCGCCTAGGAACACGCTGACAGACCGTGTCATCGCACGTCTGTCACCCTTCGGGGTTTTTCGACTTTCGTACGCTGGGGCGTATCAGGTAGGACCGCTTGGCCCGAGTCCAAATTCATCCCATAGAGAACTCAACCGTTTTACGGTGTCGATCTCTATACAAGATCGGGCAGAGAGGAGTGGATGTCTTGATACGCTCCAGCGTAGGAGGGCCGAGAGATTGAAATACGCGCCACGTCACACGAAACTCCAAGGACGATTGTCCGTCCCCGCTCGCGCATACGAAGCGGAAAAGATGGTCCGAGAAGGGATGAAGCCTCGCCTCGTCGCAGAGCGATTCGGAGTATCCGAATCGGCCGTACGCAATTGGCTCAAGGCCGTACGAGAAGAGAGACGT
>JBAULD010000266.1:0-3343 GCA_049578005.1 Polyangiaceae bacterium | reverse complement strand
GCCGTTACCTCCGCCGCCAGCGCCCGCAGCGTTGCCACCGTTCCCACCACCTCCGCCCGAGGCAGCCGCGGCGCCTCCTGCGCCTGGTCCCCCGCTGGCGCTTCCGCCGCTGGACAGCCCGCCGGGGCTTCCGATCTGCGCCGAACAGGCCGCAGCGCCGAGTACCCCGAGCATCAGCAGCGAGGGATACAGCTTGTTTCCTGGAACACGAGCCCGTCCTAGGTTTGCCATCCGAGCCTCTTCCAAAAGGAGGTGCTTCTCCTGGTACAGATAGGACTTTGACCCATCGGATAGTTTTACGGACGGCCTTAGTGGCCGGAATATGAGTTCCTTTGGTGAAATATTCGGTTCTCTTGATGAAAATATGCGGTGTCAGTGCATTTTTACTTCCGACGTGGACGGCCGGGCGACGAACGGTGACAGGATGGCGATGACTCCACAGCACCCAACTTTGCCCCTCGCAACCTGGATCGCGGGCTCGGCGACCCTGCTCGCCGCGGGCTGCGACAAGAGACGCGTGGACGCGACGTCGCGCACGGCAGGCTCCGACGCCGGCGCAACCAGTCCACCAGCGAGCCCGGCGCAGGCTGCGGAAGTCGGGACCCGCCCGAGCACCGTCGTCGGCGGATGGCCCGATGCAGGCGAGCCCGTGCAAACCAGTGCTTCCGGGCTCCAAATGGTCGTCCTGCACAGAGGCACGGGCACGGATCACGCCGCGACGTCGGACCGCGTACGAGTCCACTTCACGGGCTGGACGAAAGACGGAACCATCTTCGACTCGTCTCTTCCATCGGGAAAACCAGGGCTCTTCACGCTCACGCAAGTGATCCCTGGGTGGACCGAGGCGCTGACGCTCATGGTCGTCGGCGAAAAGCGCAAACTCTGGATACCGGCGAAGCTCGCCTATGGGAACGACCCGTCGTCGGGCGCCCCCGTCGGGGACCTGACGTACGAAATCGAGCTCGAGGAGATCATTCATGCGCCGAAGCGGCCGGACGACGTCGCCGCGGTGCCCAAGGACGCGGTCGTGACGCCATCCGGCCTCGCGTACCGGATACTTTCCCGGGGAGCCGGCAAAGTGCACGTGAAAGCGAGCGACACGGTCGTGGCCAGCTACTCGGGATGGACCACCGACGGCCTCCTGTTCGACTCCTCAAAACTACGAGACGGGCCGGGCACTTTCACGGTGGCCGCGCTCATCCGAGGCTGGAAAGAGGGACTCCAGCTCATGGTCGTCGGCGATCAAATGCGATTCTGGATGCCCGCGAATCTCGCCTACGGCGATCACCCGAAGAATGAAGACGCCCCGGCGGGGATGCTCGTATTCGACATCGAGCTCTTGCAAATTCTCTGACGTCAGCGGTCCACGTCGGTCGTTCCGCGATGTTCGGCGAGAAGTCGAACGAAATCTTTCCGAGCATGGAATAGACGCGTCTTGATGGTGTTGACGGGCACGTCGAGCAGCCCGGCAATTTCAGATCCGCTGTAACCCTGCATCTCGAACAGCAGAAACACGACACGCCGCTTTTCGCTCATCTGTGACAGGATGCGATCGAGCAGCTCTTGTTTCTGCTTGGTCTCCATGTCCGCGAGCACGCTGGGCCGATCGTGCGGAATTTCTTCCAGCTCAATCGGCTCGCGACTGGGAACGAGCGACCGAAACACGAAGCGCCGTCGGTGCTGGCGAACCTGACCGCTCGCGATCCGATAAAGCCAGCCCGCTTCGTTGCGCCCGTCGAAGTCCGCCAGGCGACGGCGGACCACGAGAAAGACGTCTTGAGCCAGATCTTCGATATCGGCCTTCGGAGCCCCGAGAGAGCCGAGCCACCGCACGACGCGTCCGTACCAGGACCGGTAAAGGTACGCGAACGTGGGGGGCGCGACCTTCGGGTCTGTGGTGCCAATATCCGTTGATACCGGATCGCACGCAGGAAGGGCCCGTGCTGCGACATCGGGGGCCGAAAGATCCGCCACGACGGGCGCCACGACGCTTGCCCGTCGTGAAGCGCGCCGAATGGCTGGGACAGCCCGGCCGCCTTCTTCGATTCGCAGCATCTCCACAGCAAGCAGTTGCAGGACCAGCCTCCGATGGCTCACGCCTGCTCGACAGGGCCCGGGTCGCGGCCTGCCCGCCGTTTCGTCGAGCGCGGTTTGGCCCCCGCGCACTTACGGACCAAGCGGTCGAAAATACAGGTACGCTGCGCGCAAAGACCGTCCGGCATCGCGAGCTGCCGGGCACGGAAGCCACGAGGAGACACCGATGGCGTCGATAGAAATGGCGGCAAGTTCGGACGAGAAAAGCGAAGAGCGGCGGATCATCTTCGCTTCGTCGCTGGGCACGGTCTTCGAGTGGTACGATTTCTACATCTACGCCACGCTCGCGCCTTTCTTCGCGGCGCTCTTCTTTCCTTCCGGCAATCAGACCGCCGCTCTCTTGGCGAGCTTCGCCACCTACGCCGCGGGTTTTCTCGTGCGGCCGTTCGGCGCGCTGGTGTTCGGTCGCATCGGCGACCTGGTGGGCAGGAAGTATACGTTCCTCGTCACGATCATCGTGATGGGTCTTTCGACCGCATCCGCCGGGCTTTTGCCCACGTATGCGACCATCGGAATGTTGTCTCCCACGATTCTCGTACTCCTTCGCCTGGCTCAGGGGCTCGCCCTCGGCGGCGAGTACGGCGGAGCCGCGACGTACGTCGCGGAGCACGCCCCGGACAAGAAACGGGGATTCAACACGAGCTTCATTCAGACGACGGCGACACTCGGCTTCTTTCTCTCCCTCCTCCTGATAGGGGCCTGTCGTCTCGGAATGGCGGAAGCGTCGTTCAAGAGTTGGGGCTGGCGAATTCCGTTTCTCGTGTCGCTCGTTCTCTTGGCAGTCTCCGTCTATATCCGCCTCAAGCTGGACGAATCCCCGATTTTCTTGCGCATGAAGGCTCAGGGAAAGGGCAGCAAAGCCCCGCTGCGCGAGAGCTTCACCAAGTGGCCGAACCTCAAGCTCGTTCTCGTCGCTCTCTTCGGCGCGACGGCCGGCCAGGGCGTCGTCTGGTACACGGGGCAGTTTTACGCGCTGTTCTTTCTCCAGGGCACGCTCAAAATCGAGTGGAAAACGGCCTATTTGATCGTCGCCGTGGCCCTCGCCCTGGCCACGGGCCTCTTCGTCTTTTTCGGGTGGCTTTCGGACCAGATCGGGCGAAAGAACATCATGCTGGCTGGATGTCTCCTCGCCTCCGTGACGTACTTTCCGATTTATCACGCCATGACGCATTTCGGCAATCCGGCCCTCGAGTCGTTCGCCGCCCGAACGGCCATCAGCCTCAAGGCGAACAACTGCCAGGTTCACCTG
>JBAULD010000265.1:0-5399 GCA_049578005.1 Polyangiaceae bacterium | reverse complement strand
AGCCCGGCGTTCGCGAGGGCAATCCCACCCCACAAGCTAGCGAGCGCCAGCTCGTCCCAGGCGCCCGTTGCCTCGCCCTCGACGAGCCCGCGGAGGGCGGCGGTGGCTCGGCGGGCGCCTTCGAAGGCGAGGAGATCGGTCGTCGGCTGTGCGCCGAGCGACACGTAGGCTTCGATGAGATGCGTGAGGGCATCGAGCGCTGCGGCCGTCGCGACTTCGGGTGGCGCAGTCGCGACGAGATCGGGGTCGACGATCGCGACGCACGGCAGCATCCGGTCGTCGCGCATACTGCGCTTGAGACCCGCCTGCGGAACGCGCAAGACGGCGTTGCGCGTCACTTCGGAGCCCGTTCCGGCCGTAGTGGGCACGGCGATTACGGGCAGGGGGGCCGTCCCTAGCGTTCGGCCACCCCCGCCCGGCAAGTCTTCGAGATAGTCGACCGCAGAGCCACCGTTCGTCGCGACGGCGGCGATGGCCTTCGCCGCGTCGAGCACGCTGCCGCCTCCCATGGCGACGACCGCCTGCGCTCCGCACCCCGTGGCAATGGCGGCTCCCTGATCGATTGCGCCGACGTCCGGCTCACCGGACACCCGACATAGTTCGACCGTAAGCCCGGCGGATTCGAAACGCTCGCGCGCGCGCTCGAGCTCTCCGCTCGCCTCGAGCGATCGCGCACCCGTGACGAAGAGTACGCGCTGCCCGAAGCGCGCGGCCGCTGCGGCGACCCGGCTTCGCGCTCCCCGGCCGAACGCGATGGCCCCCGCCGTTCGGAAGGCGAACGCGCTCGGAGGCGGGCTAACTCGCTGCGGCATCCCAAGGCTCGGGAAAGAGAGAGACGTGTTTGAGCCCGACGCGCGGTTCGGCCATGAACGCCGCGACGGTCGCCTTCCAGGCAAGATAGTGCGCCGTTTGTTGGTGGTCGCGAAATCCCTCTTCGTCTCGATAAACTTCGTAAAGAAAGAAGCGGGCGGGATCGTCCATCGCGCGGAGGACGTCGAAGCGCACGTTCTTGGGCTCGCGGCGCGTCGCCTCGGCGTTGGTCCGCGTCGCGGAGACGAACGCGTCCGCTTGATCGGGCACCACATGGACGGTGACACACACGACGAACATCGCCGGACCTCCCGCTGCGGAGTTCTCTATTGTACGACGCTGGGATCGCGAAGGGTGAAGACGCACTTCGACTGCGCCTCCCAGCTGATGACATTGAACCAGAACTGGGGAACTTGAAATACTGTCGCGGCCGATTGCTCGTAGCAAGCGTTGTTCGGATCGGTGTACATCGTGCTCGTGTTGACCGACGACGAGCCCAGCCACTGGCTCGTATAGGTCACCCACTCGTCGGTATAGGCGACCACGCGTCCGCTGCCGACCGACTCGTGCACCGCATACACGTGCGACGCGTCCGAGCAATCGACCGACGCGCTCCCGGGGTTGATCGAACGGCCGTGAAAGGCGCCGACTTGTTTGATGTTCTTTCCGATTGGGCCCGCGGACCAAGGCCCCAGAGGAACGGAGTTGCCCCAGCAGTAGCAGCGATTCGCCACGTCGGCCGGGCACGCGGTGAGGACGTCGTCGGTGTTGTACGAGATATCCGTGAACGACAAAAGCCTGTTGAGCGGAACGACCTCTTGCGAGTTCGAGTCGTATCCGGACAGGGTGATGAGGCCGCCGCCTTGGTTCACCCACGTCTTCAGCGCCGAGATCTCATCGTCCGTGAACGTCCAGTACGGACCGGAATTGCTTTCCGTCAGCCACTGAACGAGAAGTACGTCGTACTTGGCGAGGAAGTCCGCCGTCAGCGTCGGGTGCGTCGCATACATGTCCACGGCGGCGGTGCTCTTCGAGTTCAGCCAGTCGGTGAACGCCGTGGTGTCGCCGTAGTGGGCCGGTTGGCCGATCGACGCGATGTTGATGCACGTACAGCGCGCTGCGTCGCAATTCAGAGGCTGCCCGCCGCCGCCGGAAACGAAGCCGCCGCCGAGGAGATCGGCCGGGCCGTCACCGGCGCTCGACGAGGCCGCTGGTTCCCCGCGCGCACAGGCACCGAGCGACACCGTGACGATCAGCATTCCGATCCGCCCCGCCGCGTTCGCGAGCGCCTTCCGCATCGACTCTATTTGCCACATCTCAGCGCGCGGCGCGACCCGCCTCGTCACTGCGGATTGATCACCGTGAGCTGCGTACCTCCGGCATACGCGTAGCTCACGTAGGAGTCGAAGCCGTAGGCCATCACGCCGACCGGCGCGTCCGACTGGATGTGATGCACGCCGTCGTTCTGTTTGCCGGGCAAGATGTTATTGGGCGGCTGCTGGGTCGAGTCGATGATGGGATAGGAGAGCTGGTAGCGATAGGTCCAGTAGGGCGGCGCCGGCGATCCGCGCTGCGCATCGGTGAGACCGTCGGTTGGTGTGATGACTGCGTTGGTCGCGTCGAGGGCGAGAGCGTCGACGTAGACGTGCGATCCGTTCGGCGCCACGACGACGAGATAGTCGAACACGTACTTATCGGGTGTGAGAAGGACATAATCCGTTCGCCATTGCTCGATGGGGGCGACGTTCGGAAGACTGGGGTCGCCCCCGGGCAGCCCCTGCGGAACACCACCGGCATTTTGGCCGGCCGTGATATCGAGGACGATCACCGGTTGAGAGGCCGTGAGGATGAAATCGCTCTTCGAGGGGATCGTCTGGGAATCTCCCCGGGAGCCGAGGGTGAAATTCGCCCACGGCGCGGGAAGCGACGTCGAGACCGAGGTCGTCCCCGTCTGCACGGCGACCACGCGGTAGTACTCGGTCTCGATGACCTCGCCGATGGCGCCGCCCGCCGCGATCACCGCGGTCGTTCGGTTCGGCATCTTGGCCAGTGCGTACTGCTTGCCCACGCTCCGGACGGGAGTCTCTTGATGTTCGAGGTGATCCGCGCAGCACTGCCGCTCGGCGATGGTTTGGAACATGGGCGCGTCGGACGCCTCGCTCCCCGGAAACGCCACGACGGGGCGATCCGTGTCGATGGTCGACCCCGTGAAGTCTGCGTTGAAGTCGCCGCTCTCGAGATTGAGGACTTCGTATTGCTGGAGGGTCGCCGTACCGTCCGACCCCTGGTCGATTCCGTTGGGGAAAGGTCCTCCGGGAATGACGCGCGCCGTGGCGTGGAATCGCACGTGGGTATCGTCGGCCGTGGCTATGATGGCGACGAACGCGCGCAAGTTGGTGCCGAAGTTCGTGGCCGGGTCGTCGCTTATCGCAATGGTCTGCGGCCAGCCGGCCACGACATAGGCCGGCGCGCCCGTTGCGCCCAGCGCAGCGACGGGCAGGAGCTGCGACGCGTCGTTCGAGAAGACGTTGACGTTGTCGAGCGGGTTGAACTGATACGCGGTGATGGGATAGTCGCTCGTGACACGATAGGCATGGCGCGTCAGGGCCGTACCCGTGCCCGTGTTGAACGTGCCGTCGGGCGACCCGTCGACCTCCCGCGGTCCGAGCTTGAACACCTCGAGATTGTGCGGCGCGATGACCGCCGTACCGACGACCCGCTCCTGGTGCGTAGCATCGCCGGGGAGAGAGTCGTCCTCTGAAACCGTGACGTTGGCCGGCAGGTCCGGCTGTACGTTGGACACGACGATCGCGTACTGCTGTGCCGCCGCGTTGAGTGATGGTGAAATGACGGCGTTGTCGAGGTCGGCCGCGAAATACTCGCAGCCCACGTTCGACTGCTCCGTCGAGGCTTGTTCGCAGAGCTGAACGCACGCCCCGAGCCGGCAGGCGTACCCGCGAGTGACGTCGCAGGTTTCGGTCGGCTGCCAGGTCTGCCCGGCGGCATCGCACGTCACGACGGCCTGCCCCTGGCAGTCGAGGCCACCCGGAGTGCACGGCGTGCAACTCGCCAAGGACGTGGCGCAGACGAGACCCATCGCGTGGCAGTCCTCGGTCTGCTGCCAGGACTGCAGGTGAACGTCGCCGAGGCACGTCTGGAGAGTGTTGCCGCTGCACCGAATGGTGCCGACCGTGCACGTCGAAGTCAGCGGCTCCGGGACGTCCCGGTAGGCCGGATCGAACCGGCAAGAGCTGGCAACGGCGACGGCGCCGGATACCCATGCCAGCGCCCCGAAAAACCGTGACAAAAGCCCCGTTCGTGCCGCGAGCATACCTCCCGCGTACTATCCCGTCCTCGGGGCCCCTCCGCAAGCCTCACGCTTCGGCGTAGCCTTCTTGAATGCCGGTCGTCGGTCCGGAGCCGCCCCTCCGGTACCGCTCCCGGAACCGGTGGGCTACGACGAGCAGCGGCGGCTGAATGAAGCGCGCCACGACGCCGAGCATCATCGCTCCGCCGATGACGACGATCGCCAGCGGCTTCTGCGTTTGAGCCCCGATCCCATTCGACACGGCTGCGGGGAAAAGACCAATCATCGCGACCAGCGTGGTCATCAAGCATGGACGCAACCGCTTCTCCGCCGCTTCGCGCGCCGCGAGCTCGATCGAGTGTCCCTCGGTCTCCCGCAGCCGCTGAAAGTAGGTCACTACGAGGATTGCATCTTGGATGGCGATCCCGAAGATGGAAATGAAACCCATCGCCGCCGATACGGAGAAGTTGACGTGGGTGATGAGCAGCGCGAGCACGCCCCCGGTGCAGGCCACGGGAATGTTCGTGAGCACGATGAGCGTATCAATCCAATTTTTTACGGCGCTGTACGTGAGAAACGTGATGAGCAGGATGGTCAGCGGGATGATGACCTGAAGGCGCCCCTCCGCTTCGTGCAGCTCGGTGATCTCCCCCGCCCACTCGAGGCGCATGTCGTACGGCCGGCAGATTTTGACTCCCGCGGGCGCCTTGTCGCATTGGGGGATCTCGCGATCGATTTGGGCCTGCGCTTCTCCGATGGTGCTCGCCAAGTCGCGGCCGCGGACGCTGAACTTGACCGGCGAGAAGCGCACGCTGTCTTCGCGATAAATGATCGCGGGGCCCTCGACGACCTGGATGTCGGCAAGCTGGCCCAGCGGCACCTGCGCCCCGTCGGGCGTTGAAACCGTAATCTCCCGAATCGCCTCGAGGCTCATTCGGTACTCCGGCTTCCAGCGCACGGTCAGATCGAAGTGCTTCTCGCCCTCGTACACCTGCGTAACCGCTTGGCCGCCGATCGCGGCCTGGATGACGACGTCGACGTCACCGGTGTTGAGCCCGTAGCGCGCACATACGTCGCGCTTGGGGGTAATGCGAATGTTCGGCTGTCCCATCGACTTGAACTGGCCGAGATCCTTGATTCCGGGCACTTTGCCCATGACGTCGACGATCGCATCTGCCACTTTTTCGTTGAGCTCGAGATTGCTTCCGTAGACCTTGACCGAGTTTTCGCCCTTGACCCCCGAAACGGCCTCTTCGACGTTGTCGCTGATGTACTGCGAGAA
>JBAULD010000264.1:0-8722 GCA_049578005.1 Polyangiaceae bacterium | reverse complement strand
GGTTTTGGGAGGCCTCCGCGCACGGCTGGTGTCAAACCCCCGCCGGCGCGATCGGCCCCGTCGCCGACCGCGTGCGATCCGCCGTATTACGCCGACTCGAAGGGTCACGTCGTGTACAAGCCGGAGTGCTTCCAGTGATGGTGTGCACGCGTCGGCGGTGGCCGGCGTTGCTCAGCGCTGCAGTATCGTCGGCGTGGCCCGCAGCAGCCCAGGCCGACCTCCGAGCGTGCCTCGACGGAGCAGACGAAGGCCAAAAGCTCCGGGACAGCGGGGCTTACCTCGAAGCACGCGAGCGGTTCATCGCTTGCGCAGCCGACGAGTGCCCCGGCGAAGTGCGCAAGGGCTGCATCGGCTGGCTGGGAGAGCTCGACAAGCTGATCCCTACGGTCGTGTTCGGGGCCCGCGCGCACGACAAGGAAGTCTCTGACGTACGCGTGACGATCGACGGAGTCGTGGCCGCCGAGCGGATCGACGGCAAGCCCGTCGCGCTCGATCCGGGCGAGCACCATTTTCGATTCGAGCGCGCTGGGGACGCGGAAGTCGACCAGACCGCCGTGCTCATGGCCGGTGAAAAGGAGCGCCCGATCACGGTGCGGTTCGGTACCGAGCTCCCCTCGCTTCCCCCTTCCGTGCCCGCCGGACAACCCCTCGCGACCGGCGAAGCTCGCGCGCCGGAGAGGAAAAAGCCGAGCGCGGAGAGCATGCGAGCCGCGGCATTCGCGCTGGGGGCCGTCGGGGCGACGACGCTCGTTGCGGGCGGTGTGCTCGATATCTCCGGGTACGTCTTTTTGCAGGAGTGCCGGGGCGACCGCACATGCTCGGGCGCACATGAGCGTGCCGAAGTCGAGTGGCGGTTCGTGACGGGCGACGTCCTCCTCGGCGTCGCCGTCCTGTCGAGCGTCGCGGCCTGGCTCGTGTGGCCCCGAGACGGACGGGGGAGCAAGGTCGGGATCGCGCTCGTCGGGGTCGATCCGGGGCATCGATTGGCGACTCTGGGATTACGCGGCACGTTCTGAGGATGGTCGCGGCGGGAAGTCGTTGATTCGTTCGGGACCCCCCAGGATTCCAAGCGTCGGTGGGCCAGGACGACACAAGGGGTTCGTCCGAGCGTCGTGCCTTGACGTGGCGAATACGGCGGCACGGGCCTAGGATCGCGGCATATGCCGTCCGATACGAATGCCTACGCACGCGAGATGCAGCTGTTGGCACTCCGTCGACTTGGGCCGACGGGCAGGGTCCGCCTGGCCGCCGAGATGAGCGAGGACGCGCGCCGCGTCTCGATCGAAGGAGAACGGCGACGCCATCCGGACCTCACAGCTGGGGAGGCCCGCCTTGCAGTACTGCGTAGGCTCTGGGGCATCTCGCTCGCGGCTAGCGTCATCGAGGCCGCGGCGTCCCGTCGATGACGATAGAGCTGCAAGGCTTGCTCGAGCGACTCGTGCGTCTGCTCGACGCCGTGCCTTCAGTCGCGACGAGTTCGGGCGACGAATGAGGCTCGCTTTGCTCGACGTCCCAGTCTACGTCGCTTCGCCCGAGGACACGATCGTGGCCAAGCTTGAATGGTCCAAGCAGTCGGGTGGATCTGAACGCCAGCGCCGTGACATCGCCGGAATTGTGGCGACCCTCGGAGGACGGTCTCGACCGCGGTAACGTCGTTGGGGGAGTGCCGCTTCCGTTGAAAAAGAGAACGGGGACTTCGGGCTTTGCAGCGGACTCCCGTGTCTGGACTCGCAGGCAGACGAGGGCGCGGAGATCGCGACGAACGTGACCAGAATGAGGCGGCGGCTCACGGATTCGACTCTAGTGTACCGCCGTCGAGGTGCGACCCAATCACCTGCGGCGAGGCACACCAACGCCGCCGTCGCATCCCCGTGCCCCTCGAGTGATTCGATCTCGCGGTTTGCTCACCCGGGCACCCAGTGCGGGTGACCCGTGAAGAGCCCGTCCACGTAGCCGATTTCGTATACGAGAGCGGTGCCCAAAAGGACACTCGCAAGGCCGGTCACGATGGCCAACGTGCGATGGAGGTGTGCGAAGTGGCGAGAGACCAGCACCATGGGTGTTGCGAGGGCGGCCGTGATCACGAGCATTCCGGCGACCGTGCCCGCCCCGAACACGACGAGGTACGCGACAGCCTGGACGGGGGCTCGTATCGAACCGAGCACGAGGAGGGTCACGGCCGCGGAGCCGGCCAGCCCGTGAACGACCCCGACCACCAGCGGGCGCAGCGACGTGTTGTGGGACGACGGCGGACCACGCTCTGGCCCGTGTGGAACGGCTCCGCTGCGATCGGCTACCCGAGCGTCAGGAAGGGGCCAACGCAAGTTCACTGCCCCGAGAAGCAGCAGCATGATCCCGACGGAGAGCTCCATCAGCAGGCCGACCCTCGGCGGGATCACGATCCCGAAGAATATGATGGCTGTCCCGACGGCGAGGATAGTGACCGTGTGGCCGATACCCCAGAGGATCCCGATCGGAGCTGCCGCGCGTAGCGTTCGCTGACGGCTCACGATGGTCGATAGCGCGACGACGTGATCGGGGTCCGTCGCGTGTCGCATGCCCAGGAGAAAGCCGAGGGTGAGAATCGCCCCAACGTTCAAGACGCACTCGCATGCGGTTCAGGGCCAAGTCCCCGCCGGGTGAGACCGCACACCCGAAGCAGGGGACGCCCTACGGTCAACCGGCCGCGGTCGACCGCCATCGCAGCGCCGGATGGCTGATGCTGTGGTAGCACGAAGCGTGCGGGATGTGCCACGGGCGCGAGCGGTTGCCCAGCTGGCGGAGTCGTTTACCCGGCGGGCAGGCTCCTTTGCCAGGCGGGTAGACTCGTG
Organism: Polyangiaceae bacterium; assembly: GCA_049578005.1. Lineage (GTDB taxonomy): Bacteria > Myxococcota_A > Polyangia > Polyangiales > Polyangiaceae > Palsa-1150. Next base: position 5,891 of record JBAULD010000264.1, on the reverse strand, counting down.
GACCTGCGCTATGCTCTGAAAACATGAGCGCTGCCGCCGACCCGATTCCCTCGGAGGCCATCCGGCCGCTGAAGCGCGCCGAATACCTAAAGCTCGCGGAGACCGGCGCGTTCGATGGCGAACGCGTCGAGCTCTTGTATGGTCGGATCGTTACGTTGAGCCCCCAGCGAGAGCGCCACTCGTACAGCGTCACCCAGCTCACCCACTTGCTGATACGCGCGGTGGGCGACCGAGCGCGCATCCGTATCCAGATGCCGTTTCTCGCGCCGCACGAGTCGGTTCCCGAGCCGGACGTCGCGGTCGTACCTCCGGGCGATTACCTCAATGCACATCCCGCGGTGGCGTATCTGGTCATAGAAGTTGCCGATTCATCGCTGCGCGTCGATCGAGCCAAGGCTGCGCTCTACGCCGAGGCCGGCGTCCCCGAATACTGGATCGTGAACCTCGTCGCGGGCTTCCTCGAGCGGCACCAAGAACCAGGTCCGGAGGGATATGGGCGCGTCACGCAGCACGGCCGCGGGCAAGAATTGACCATGTCCCGGTTTGCCGACGTCGTCGTGCGCGTGGCCGAGGTGCTCCCGGCGGCGTGAGCCGATGGTCTCGCTCTGGACTAGGCTCTAGCGCGGGTATGCAAGACGGAAGAACTCCGCTCGAGAGGCCACGCCGCACTTTTCGTAAATGCGCGTCACGTGCTGGCGGATCGTCTTCGGGCTGTTCTTGGATCGCTCGGCGATCTCGGAGCCAGAGAGACCTTCGAGCAGGTAGCGCGCCACTTCGTCCTCCTTGTCCGTAAGGTTCGCGCGCACGAGGACCTGCTCCACGGCATGCTGCACCCCGGCCAAAGGCTGCTGGACTCGTCGGATCACGTCGCACAGCTCGCTCGCGCGGAAGGGCTTCTCCAGCAAGTGAGCGGCGCCCTCGTTCAGAGCGGTCTTGACCTTTTCGACATCCGCGTAAGCGGTGACCACGATTACGGGTGCGAGCACGCCGAGCGACCGCAGGTCGGCGAGAAGCCGAAGCCCGCCCCGATCGTCGTCCTTGCTCAGCACGATGTCGGTCACCACGACGTCGATGAAGTCGTCGCCGCGCGCCATCTGGAGAGCCTCCGCACGGGATCGCGCCGCCAGGCACCGAACGTTCGAATGCTCGAGCGACCTGGCGAGCGACTCGCGCGTGTCGTCCTCGTCCTCGACGAGCAAGACGGTCGAAGTCACTTCGCCTCCTGGAGCGGCAGTTCGAGGCGGAATGTCTTGCCCGCCGAGCGTTCGAGCGACAGGTCGCCGCGCATTGCGCGCGCCAGCGCGCGAGCAATCGGGAGGCCCAGGCCGAGGCCGTGCGTCTTGGTGGTCCGCAAGGGCTCGAAGAGCGCGGAGTCGATCTGCGCGTCGATCGGGGGCCCATCGTCGTGGACGCGCACGACGGCGTGATCGCCCTCCTCGGTGAGCCGTATGGTCACGCGCGCTCCGCCTCCCTCCCGAAGGGCGGCGAGCGAGTTTTCGACGAGGGTCTCCAGGATGACACGGACATATGTGGGATCGGCGCTTGCGCGTACCGGCCGCTCGCACGGCGCATCGATGACCAAACCATCCTCCGCAGCCATCGGACGGACCTCTTCGGCCAGCAATCCGATCACCCCGTCCAACGTCACGCTCTGCACGTCGGGCTCTCCCGTCGCGCGCATCGTCCGGAGCGTCTGGAGGTGTCCTCGAGCGCGGTCGACCTGGGCTCGGATTCGGTCCACAAGCGCCTTTCGCCCGTGCATGTCGCTCTGGGACTCGGAGCCTCCGAGCTCGTCCGCGAGCAGCCCAATCGCGTGCAGGGGGTTATTGAGCTCGTGGAGCACGGCCGCGGCGAGCACCCAGACGGCCTGATCGCGCTCGACCTTGTGCAGCCGCGCGCGAACGCGTGCCGCGGCCGTCTCGGCTTTCGAGAGCCGGGCGCGCAGGCGGACGTAGTGCGCCGACACGCCCAGAAGGACGCCGACGAGCACCGGCGAAAGGCGATCCACGAGGGTATGTGCATGAGCCATGATCCCCGTCAGCGTGCCCTCACGCAAACGCGCCTCGGAAACGGCGTCGAAGAGCACGTAGCAACCGCCGACCAAGGCCCCAACGAGGACGTAGACGGGTAGCCTCAGATCCCGAGGCGTGTGGGACACTGCATCAGCCATCGAGACCATGGTACGCCGGGTTCGTCGCGGCCTTCCATCCGACAAGTGTCGGAGTCTCGTCACAGGTGGAGCGTGACCGTCGCGAGAACCGTCCGCGGCGGCGCGGCGGCGATGTGCACCGCGGCGGAAGCAGGCTGCTGGCCGGGCTTGAAGCTCCAGTTCGACACGTAGTACTCCTCGTCGTCGGCGTAGGTGAGGCCGAGAACGTTGTACATCTCGATTCCGACCTCGACGAAGCGGTATCGGACCGACCCCAGAGCGTTCAAGACGTCGTTGGTCGGGCCGATGATCGCGTCGTTCACGTGACGGCCGCCGAGCAGGGTGTAGCCGACGCCAAAGCGCGCCGTCAGCGGCGCGCCCTCGATGCGGGCGAGCTCGCCATGCACGTTGACGTCGGTACGCCACAGGACCTGCGGAACGTTCGGCACGTAATGCGAGCTACCGACGACGAGGGTGTCGAAGGTCGCGGTCTGATACGAGAGGGCCGTCGAGACCAGAAGCCAGTCGGTCGGCTTTGCCAGAAGGGATCCGACGAGCCCTCGCCGCGTGCTCGCCCTTTCTGTCGTGAGTCCGCCCGAGGCCACTTCGAACACCAATTCGTTGGCCACAGCCGTTTGGAACGCCGTCGCGGTCGTCCTAAAACGCCCTTTTGAGAAGTCCGAGCGAACGCCCGCCTCGACGCTCGTGACCTGCGAATAGGGCGAGCCCGGTGTGCAGGGCAGGAGCTGCGAGCTCGCCACGCCGGTGAGCTGGACGGTCGGAGCGTTGCACAAGGTCAGGCTCCCCGCGTCGAGGGACCGAAAGCCCTCGCCCGCGGAGATCACCGGCGTGAGCTCCGGGACGACTTCGTAAGCCACGGTCGCGCGGGGCCCAGGGGCCACGCCCGAGACGTTCACGACCGAGCCTTGAAGAGCGCCGTTTGGGATCGGCGGCACCACACCGGCGAGCTTGTCGTCGACGACGACATCCAGAAAGTCCGCGCGCGCGCCGCCCGAGATGCGAAGCCTCTTCCAGAGTCGTACGTCGAGGTCGAAATACCCCGCGATGTCGAACGTATCCAACCCATAGCTCTCGCGGTAGTCCCACGGGAAGAGATCCGCGGGGTTGACCAAGCTTTTGCTCTGGTCGGTGTGTCCGGCGCGCAACGAAACGCCGGGCTCGACGATGACCTCGAGGAAATCTCCGACGCAAAAGGGCACGGAGTGGAACCGCGCCGTGATGCCTCCCGCGGTCTCGACGTTCGTCAGCTGCCAGAGGTCGCCCAAGCTCGCGAGCTGGGGCTGGAGGTTCGAGCTATTGAGGTCGCCCGTATAGTTTTGCCGCGAGAGGAAACTGGTCCACATTATCCACGGTGCGATCTCGAAGTGTGCGCCCGTGGCCGTCGAATGGTCGAGCTCCGCTCCCACGATGACCCGCATCGCCGCCACGCCCTGCGCGGGCTTGGCACACCACGCCGAAGTGCAGTTCGCGGGGAAGTACGAGTTGAAGTACGGATACGCATCGTAATAGCCGATGCGCTCAGCGGTCACGTCGTCCTGTCGCACAACGCCCGGAAGGGTTCCGTTCGCGGCGGACGCAGTCGCCAGGACCCGGAGGTGATCGCTGTCGTTGAGGTCCAACCCGTACTGCGCGTTAATCGAGGCCGACTGCGACGCGCGGTCCTGGCCAAAGCCCTGGGTTTCGCGCAATGAGAACGCCGCAAACGTTTCCTCGCTGGCCTCCTTTGGTGCGGCGATGCCGACCAACCGCGCTTGGCCGAACGAACCGTAGGTGGTCTTAACCTGGTAGCCCCGCTCCGCGACGCCGAGGTCGAAGAGCGCGCTACCCACTATCGCCGAATCTCCCTGACGTGGATCGTAGGGTCCTTCGAGCACACGGATGCTCCGGACGACTTCCGGGATGATGAAGTTGACGTCGGCGTAGCCCTGCCCGTGGATGTGGAGCGGGATGTTGACGGGGACCTCGCCCACCTTCATCTCGATGCCCGAGCCGTTGTCGAGGTCGAAGCCGCGAAGGTACACGTCGTTGCCCAGACCGTCGCCGTCCTCGTGATCGACGAAAAACCCGGGCGCGGCCGATAGCATCTCGCTCGTTTGCTGCCGCGGCGAGGCGGTCAGTGTCTCGCGGTCGACCCGAAGATCCCCGAGACCGCGGGGCGATGCCCAGGCGAGGCCCCGGACCTCGACCGTCTCGACGGTGGGGACCTGCTTGTCCGAACGCCCTCCGAGCGCCGTCGGCGCCTGGGGGGTGGGCGAGGTCGCGGCCGGACTCTGGCCGGCGTTCTTTGTCACGCCGGCCGTAGCTACGGTCGTCGCGGACGGCTGGAACACGACGACGTACTCGATGCGGGAGCGTATTGGACGACCGTCGCGCTGGGACGGCGCAAACTTGGCCGCCTTGACGGCTTCTGTTGCGGCCCTTCCAAACGCGTCCGGTGCATCACGGGGCACGCGCGAAACCTCCACGGCCGATACGACGTTCCCGGTCGCGTCGACGACGGCTTGAACGACGACCTGCGTCTCGACGGGCGTCTCGCCCGGCGGAAACGGAGCAACGATGGGCGCCAGCGGCTCGGCCTGCACGAGCTGGGCGGCGGCCGTCCGCGCCGCGAGCAAGGCCGCGATGAAGGCCGGTTGGCGGACCGCGCGCCGAACGCTCAGCCCCAGCCGACTCAAAGCGAAACCGATGCGCGGCTTGCCCTCACATCAGGCTCCACTGACCGGCGTTCAGCCCCGGGACCGCGCTGTCGGTTGGTTCGTTCGACGTGAAGGGGTAGAGGAGACCGTCGGGGGTCGGCGTTTCGAACGTGACGGTCATGCTGGCGCCGGGCGCCAGCGGAGCGATCGTGGAGTTGCTCGGGAAGCATGCGAGCGGGGAGCAGCCGGCAGGCAAGTTTGGATAGGCCGGACAAGCGCTCGTGCATCCCACTGCGAAGCCGTGGGGTGTCGTACCCATGTTCGTCAGCGTGAGGGTGACGACGGCGTCGTTCTGCGTCGCGATGATGTCCTTCGCGCCCGCGTCGGGGCCGCTGGCGAGAAACCCTGTGTCGTTGACGATCAAATCGATGGTGTAGGAGCCGCCCGTAAGGCCGTCGTTGTCCGGGTAGCATACGCTAGCGCTCTGCGTCACGGCGGCATCGGGGCTGATCTTGGAACAGCTTACACCGGCCCCCGCGGAGTTATTCGAGGAGCTCCCGCAATCCGGGAGTGCGACGCCGAGAAAAACGAACGTCGCCGGAAGCGCGCGTGACCTACCTGCTTGGATCATGCAGCCCGTCCTAGCGCTTGCGACTGGCAAGCGGTATCCGACAAGTGCCGGATAGGGGCATTTGCTGCGTCAGTGCGAATTCCACAAATCGCGCCATCGCGGCAACAGGGAATACAGCGCGCCAACAAAGTAGGCCTCGGGGCCATATCCGAGCCCACGTTTGCCCGATAAATCGTAAGCGGATTCTGGGTACACCGATTGCACACCGGCTATCCATGAATCGCAACGTCGCACGTTTGCTGATGTACCTCGGGCCTCTCGTCGCTTTCGGCGTACCGGGCGCGGCCTGCCTGACCCGTCCCGTCGAGACCTGGCAGCCGACGCTCGTGACGCCGTTCACGAGCACCCTTCGCAGCGAGGCGGTCGACAAGCTGGATGTCCTCTTCATGATCGACAACTCCGCGTCGATGGGCGACAAGCAAGCGCTCCTCGCTCAGGCGGTTCCCGACATGAT
>JBAULD010000263.1:0-8717 GCA_049578005.1 Polyangiaceae bacterium | reverse complement strand
GAGCGCGTGCGCGCTCTCTCCCGTCGTGCCGCTTCCGGCGAAGAGGTCGACCACGAGTCCGCCGGGCGGCGAGGCGCAGGTGATGACGCGGTCGAGCAGAGCCCGTGGCTTTTGGGTTGGAAACCCCGTGCGCTCGCCGTCGCGCGCGTGGCGGAGGGCGGGGACGTCGGTCCAGAGCGCGTCGACCCGCCGCTCTCGACACCATGTGCCGTCGGCGCTCTTCACGAGAAAGTATTTCACATACACTTTTCCGCTGGGCGTGCGGTGGATGCGCCCCTCGCGCTCGAGCCTCTCGATCGACTCGTCGGTATAGTCACCTCGCGGCGCGCTCGTGAAGAGGCGGCCCGCGTCGTCGCGACGGACGGCGTGGGCCGGTACCGGCTCGAGTCGCGTCGGTGGGGCGAGCCTCGCGTCCGGCCCGCCGTAGACGACGAGCGTATCGAGCGTGCGTCCGAACTGGTGGCTTGCCGCCTGCCGTCCGAGGTTCGGAGCACGGCGCCACACGATCTCGTTCTTGAAGGCGTCGCGCCCGAGGATCTCGTCGAGGAGCAAGCGGACGAGGTACGACGCCCGCCAATCCACGTGCACCCAGATGGTTCCCTCTGGCGTCAGGAGACCCGCGAGCGCTTCGAGGCGCGGGGCCATCATCTCCAGATAGGACCCGAGCCCCCCGCCCCACCGGTCGTCGTACGCGCGGGCGCGCACGACGCGACCATCGGCGGGCCCGTCGAGGCGTGCCTCGTGGACGTAGGCTGCCTCCGAGGCAAACGGTGGATCGACGTACACGAGGTCGACGCGACCCGTCAGCTCCGAGCGACCAATCGCGCTAGCCACTTCGAGCGCGTCGCCGGCGATGAGCCGCCCGGGCGCGGTCGTGGGGTCGCCCTGCGCGAGGCTCCAATCGATTCCGCCCGCCACGAACTCGGTCGTCACGATCGCGGGCGCGGGGGACCTTCCCGGGGCCGCTCGCTCCGCGGCTTCCTGGCCCGGCGTCCACCGCCGGCCGGGCCACGAGAGCCACGCGCCGGTGTGGACGTCGCGCACAGGCCTTGGACGGGGAACGGAGATCACGGCGTTCCGAGTCTTTCACGCCCTTGGCTCTCACTTGCAAGCGTCTTTGGAAATATCGTACAGGCGGCGCTACGCTCCGTACCTTGGCCTCTTCGACAGCGCCCCCAACAGAAGCGCCTCCGCATCTTGCTGACATTCTGCGGGCGCTCCCTCAGGGGGAGCTCGACGGGATCATTGCGCGACTCGGCATCCGAATCGATCCCGCCAAGCGCATCGACGTCTCGTCCCAGGTCGCGCGCGCTCTCGTCTCGCTCCCGGAGCTGCGCGATCCGTCCCGGCTTCATCCCGCCTCGCTCGAATTGATACACCGCGTGGCCGAAGCGGGCGGCAAGCTGGTCGTGTCGTCGGTGCCGCCGCCGCTCGAACCTCTGCTCGCCCGCGGGTTGATGTTCGCGCGGACCGTGGCGGCGGGGGTCGAGCTGATTCTGCCTGCAGCCTACCTCGTGCAGCTCAAGACGTGGGAGGGCGAAGACCCGAGGAGCTTGCGAGCGCTCCTGCCGCAAACCCAGTTCGAGACGATGAGCGCGATCGCGGCCCACTACCTCGGACGCCCGGCGACGCCCCCCATCGCCTTGTCGCTCGAGCCGGCCTGGGACGTCGTCGGGAACCCACTTCGCCTGGCGGAGGAGATCGCTCGGCTGTCGCCGACCGAGCGGCGCGTGCTCGAGGGGGTCGAAGCCGACGGAGGAGAGGTGGACACCGAGGAGCTCCTGGAACTGGAGCGCGAGCCCCTGCGCTTGCGCACCGCCACGGGCGCCACGCCCTCGCGCCGGGGCGTCGGATTCTCCCTCGAACGGCGCGCGCTTCTCATCCCCATCCATCCGAACCGGCACATCGTTCCCACCGAAGTGAGCGCGATAATCGGCGCCGCCCGTCACAGCGAGCGCGCGACGAGGCGGGAGCAGGTCCGGGCGTTCGTCGTCTCCGGCGATCATGCGCCGCGGCGGGCCCGATTTTCTCTCGACCCCACGCCGCTTGCGATGGCGCTCGCCGTCGCCGCACGGGAGTCGGCCGGTCGGCCCGCCGAAGGCAGGTCGCCGTCGGGCACGTTCGCAGACCTCCGATCGGGAGTCGGCACACCGAAGTCGCTCGTCCAGAAGCTCGCGACGCGCTTCGGCCGTGACCCGACGCAGGTGGGGCTCGTCTTCGCGCTGTCGCGCGCGATCGGCCTGTGGGACGCGTCGGCGACCAATTCGTCCGCCCCTCCCGGGAGCTTCACGTTGCAAGAGCTCACTCGCCACTTGTTCGTGACGTGGCAGCGCGGAGGCGCGTGGGACGAAGCCCGGGCAGAGCCGGAGGTGCTGCGCTTGGCCCCGGACGCGCGGGACTCGAGCCCGGCCGGCGTCGTGCGCGAAATGGTGCTCGAGGCTCTCCGCGAGCTCGGCGAGGGCCGGTGGGTTCCGTGGTCCTCGGTCGCCGGGTGGCTCCGGAGCGACGGTCGAGTCCCCGGATTGGCGCGGCTTCTTCGACGTTGGGCAGAGCGCGGGGGTCTCGAGGCCGTGGAGCCGATGGAGGTGGCCCGTCGCATCGTGTACGAGAGTCTTCCCGCGCTCGGCATCCTCGATTTGGGCGAGGACGACGGCCTGACGCGCGATCGAGGCGTCGACGCCGAAAGTTCGCCCGCCTCGTTGCGCCTCACCGCCCGTGGACGGGCTCTTCTCGCCGACAAAGTCCCCTCCGGCGAAGCCTCTCCTTCGCAGTTTCTCGACACCCACGTGCTACGCCTCGGTCCGCAGGCCAACGTCTTCGCCATCCTCGCGGTGGCGCCGTTCGTGGAAGTGGGCCGCGCGGCGGAGGCTCTCGACCTCATCGTGGCGCCGCAAACGCTCGCGCGTGCGCTCTCCGCCGGGCTCGACGCCGATGTGCTGCGGTCGCGGATCGAGGCGCTCGCACCCCTGCCGGAGTCCCTTTCGCGCACCCTCGCGCAAGCGAGCATCGTCGTCGGTCGCGCCACCTGGTCTGCGGCCGGTGGTTTTCTCTGGGTAGAAGACGGCAACGTGCGCGAGATGCTGCGAACGCGCCGGCCGACCCAAGAGCTATTCGTCGATCCGTCGCCGCCTGGAGGGCTCTTGGTGATGCCAGGGGTCGACCTCGAGCGACTCGCCCGGCGATGCCGGACGATTGGCGTCGAAATCGTCGCCGACGGGCAGGTCGTTCGGGCGCGAACGGTACCCCCGCCACCGTCGTCGAGGTCGCCCAACAGCCCCCGTTCGACGCCCCCGCCGCGCTCGACTCCGTCGCGGGGAACGGCCAAAGACGAGAAGTAAGGCGCCTAACGGCCCGCGTTCGCGCGCTCCTCGACCCACGTTTCGACGCGCACGCGCTCGGTTCGGCCGACCACACGACCGCCGCTCAAGAACACTTCGACAGGTAGCTGGCGCCCGTTGTAGCGGCTGGCCATCGTGTATCCGTATGCGCCGGTGTCGAGAATCGCGACCGCCGCCGGAGGCTCGCTCGGCAGTACGTGCTCGCCGAAGTCATCGCTGCTCTCGCACACCGGCCCGGCGACCCGCCACACGAGGCTCGCGGCCGCCGAGCTACTGCCGACCGGCACGATTCGATGGCGCGCTTGGTACAGCGCCGGACGGATAAGATCGTTCATTCCGGCGTCGATCATCAGCCAACGGGATTCGCCCGTGATTTTCGGCTGGACGACTCGAGCGAGCAGGATCCCGTATCCAGCCACGAGCGCTCGCCCGGGCTCGACGTACAAGGAGAGGTCGTCGAGGCGGCGGGCCCGGAGTTCAGCCAAGGCGGCGCGGACGAAGTCGGCTGGCTGCGCTCGACTCGCGGCTTTCGCGCCGGACGGCCCCTCGTAATCGAAGCCGATGCCGCCCCCCGTGTCGACGAACGCGAGCGAGGTCAGGCTCCCCGCGTCGCGTAGGGCACGCACCGTGTCCAAGAGAACACGCGCCCCCTCGACGTAAGGCTCGAGAGACATGAACTGGGACCCCACGTGCGTCGCCATGCCCACGAGCTGCAGGTGCGGCGACGCCTCGATGAGGCGCACCGAAGGCAGGACGTCCTCTCGCCTCACGCCAAATTTTGCCCGATCGTGGCCGGTCGCCACGTGCGCGTGCGTCGCGCCCTCGAGGTCGACACTCGGATTGACGCGGACGCTCACGCGCGCCCTTCGCCCCGTGGCGCGGGCGCGCGCTTCGACCCGCGCGATTTCCTCGACGCTCTCGATCTGCACGGCGCCGATCCCGGAGGCGATCGCGCGGTCGATCTCGCGGTCTTGTTTGGCGACGCCCGCGAACACGATTCGGTCCGGAGCGACTCCGCAGGCGAGCGCCACGAGAAGCTCCGCTTCGCTGACGACGTCGGCGCCGCAGCCCTCGCGCGCGAGCGTTCGGACGACCGCTCCGGCGGTGTTTGCTTTCACGGCATACGCGACGCAATGGGCCGCGTTGCCGAATCCGGCGTGGAGGGCGCGAGCTTCGGACGCGATTCCGTCGAGATCGTAGACGTAGGCGGGCGTGCCGACGCGTTCGGCGAGCTCCGCGAGGTCGACCCCGGCAAAGGAAGGGAGCGGACCCGAATCGCGGGGTGTGCGCATGGGCCGTGCAGTCTAAAAAAAGCCGCGCGACCCGCCAAGCGGCGCCTGAATCCCGCAAGATCGTCCGCATGACGAAAAAAACTCACGGCAGACAGAGATCGATCGACTATCCTCTCCCCCGCTCATGTCGGCAATGCGTCGGGCCAAAGTCGTGTGCACGCTCGGGCCGGCGTGCGATTCCCTCGACGGCTTGCGCCGCCTCATCAGTGCGGGGATGGACGTCGCGCGCCTCAACTTCTCCCACGGAACCCACGAGGAACACGGCGCACGACTCGCCCGGCTTCGCGAGGCTTCCGACTTGGAGCGCAAGTCCGTGGCGGCGCTCCAAGACCTCTGCGGACCGAAGATTCGCACGGGCAGCTTCCCGCGCAAGTTCGACTTGCCGACAGCAGCAGAGGTGATTCTCGTCGAGGGTGACTCGTCGGACGACGAGCGCGTCGTCGCCATTCAATACGAGGGACTCGCCGCGGACGTGCGCGTGGGCGACCGCATCATGTTCGACGACGGACGGCTGGTTCTGTTCGTTCACGGTGTGGAGGGCCACCGCGTCAAAGCGCGCGTCGAGCAGGGGGGCGGCATGCGCGACCACGTCGGCGTGCACCTGCCGAGCAAAACGATGCGGATCTCCGCGCTGACCGAAAAGGACAAGCAAGATCTCGTTTTCGGCCTTTCGAGCGGCGTCGACTACATCGCGATGAGCTTCGTCCGTCGCGCGGAAGACATCCTCCAGATCCGAGAAATCTGTCAGGCGTGGGGCGCACCGACGCCGGTCATCGCAAAAATCGAGACGCCCGACGCGGTCGAAAACCTCGAAAGCGTCGTCGCGGCGAGCGACGGCGTGATGGTCGCGCGCGGCGACCTCGGCGTGGAGTTCCCGCCTGAGCGCGTGCCGGTCATCCAGCGGCAGATCCTCGGAGTGGCCAGGCGCGTGCGCAGGCCGGTCATCGTCGCGACCGAAATGCTCCAGTCGATGACCAAATCGACACGGCCGACGCGGGCAGAAGCCAGCGACGTCGCCAATGCGGTGTACTCCGGCGCGGACTCGGTGATGCTGTCGGGCGAAACGGCCACGGGGGACCATCCGCAGCTCGCGTGCTCGATGATGAGCCGAATCGCCCACGAAGCGGAGAACAGCCCGTTCTTCGAGCAGGCGCCCTACGGTTCGCGCGCGACGAGCGTCGCGGAGGCGATCGCACGAGGAGCGTGCAGCACGGCGCGCGAGATCGGCGCAAAGTACATCGTCGCGTTCACGGAGAGCGGATTCAGCGCCATGAACGTCAGCCTCGCGAGACCGGGCGTACCGATCGTCGCGTATTCGCCGAACGCCAAGACTCGCCGCAGAATGGCGCTCTACTGGGGCGTCGTTCCGCGCGAAATGCCGACCGCTCAACACGATACCGATCAGCTGGTCAATTGGTGCACGGGGGACCTTCTCGCCGCTGGCTTCGGTTCGCCGGGCGAGCGGGTGGTCATCGTCTTCGGCGCGCCCATCGGAGTGAGCGGAAGCACGAACTCGATCCGCGTACACGTCCTCGGCTAGAAGCCCCGGCTCGATGGGTTCGCGAGCTTCGCGCGCGTTTACCCTTCTTTACCCCCCGGAGTGGATGGACTCGTGCCGCCTGCGCGCTGTCCATGCGGAGGTAAGAAAGACACCATGAACCGATATGCCCGTAGGGTTGTGACATGTGCGTCGATCATCAGCGCGGTCGCGCTCGTTCCTGTAGGCGCGGCGTTCGCGCAAGATGCGTCGACCGAACAGCAGAGGCAGCCGCGCGCTCATCGCGGCGGACTGCTGGCGGCGGCGCTCCAACTGGACTCGCTCACGGCCGACCAGCGGACCGCAATCGAAGGGTTGAAGGCGCAGCGCCGCGCTTCAGCCGTGCCGGTGCGGGCTGCAAACGCACAGGTGCTCACCATCCTCGCGCAAGAAGTTGAGCAAGGCGCGGTCGATCCGAAGGCCCTGGCACCGGCACTCAGCGCGGAGGACAGCGCAGCCGCCGCGGAGAGCGCCGCCGAGGAGAGCGCGATGAAGCAACTCCACGCGCTGCTCACGCCCGCGCAACGCGGCCAGCTCGTCGATGCCGTCGAGGCTTCGGCCGGCCAGGCTCCGGGCGACCGCGGAGGCGCGCACCACGGTCACCGGTCAGGCAACCGGGGAGGCGAGGGGGCGTGGGGAGCGAAGCTGGGCCTCACACCGGAGCAGAAGGCGAAGATTGCAGCCAATCTGGCGGCCGAGAAGGCCGAGCAGGCCGGTCAAGCGGGTGCGGTCGACGGCGGAAGTCGCACACACGAGGCCGCGCTGGCTGCGCGCAGGCAGGCGTTGGAGTCATTTCGAGGCGATTCGTTCGATGCGGCCGCGTTGGTTCGCGTGCAGCACCGCGGCGACCGAATCGAGAAGATCGCGGAGGCCATGGTCCCTGTCCTGACGCCGGCGCAGCGCGCGACTTGGGCGAGCGGCCTTCGATCGCGTGGAGCTCACGAATCCCGAAGCTGACGCCGTTATCGCCCGGTGGGGGGCGCGTGATATCCTTTGAGATGGCGATGGTTCCGCCGAACGGCGACGAGGACGACTCGCGGTGGGCGGATCGTCGCAATTCTCCGCGCCACCCAATCACTCTGCGGGTCGACTACAAGCGGATGAACACGTTCTTCGCCGACTACGCGAAGAACATCTCCAAGGGGGGGACGTTCATCCGCACGAGCAAGCCCTTGGACGTCGGCACGGAGTTCATCTTCGTCCTATCGATTCCCGGGCAATCGGAACACCTTCAGCTTCGTGGCGAAGTGATATGGATCGTCGAGGAGAGCCAAGCGAACGGAGAACGGCCCGCAGGCATGGGGATTCGATTTCGGTTCGCGGAGGAGTCCGAGAAACGTCAGCTCGACCAGTTCGTCTGCGCGCTCATGTCGGCCAAACTCGGCGATACGGTCACCGCCAAACTGCTGGGCGGGAGATAGCCCGGCCCACCACGCTTTACGGGCTAGGCACGGCGACCTACCTTGGTGGCCATGGTCGCCGTAGCCGGCGCCTACGATCTCGAAGAAGAGATCGAGCGCCTCAAAAAGCAGCGCAACGCAGTCCTCCTCGCTCACTATTACCAAGAGAGCGAGATTCAGGATGTCGCGGATTTCATAGGGGACTCGCTGCAGCTCGCGCAAGCGGCGGCGAAGACCAAGGCGGACGTCATCTGCTTTGCGGGCGTCCACTTCATGGCGGAGACGGCCAAGATCCTGAACCCGGGGCGCGTCGTCATCCTCCCCGACCTCGAGGCCGGCTGCTCGCTCGCCAGCGGGTGTCCCGCCGACCGATTTGCCGCGTGGATCGCCAAACACCGCGCTCAGTCGCCGGACTCGGTGGTCATCAGCTACATCAACTGCACGGCCGAGGTGAAGGCACTCTCCGATTACATCGTCACCTCGTCCAACGCAGAGAAGATCGTCCGAAGCGTCCCGCCGGACACGACGATCCTCTTCGCGCCCGACAAGAACCTGGGCCGATACCTCGAAAAGAAGACCGGACGCAAAATGGTCCTCTGGCAGGGCTCATGCGTCGTGCACGAAACCTTCAGCTTGCGAAAGCTCATCGGTCTCAAGGAGCGCAACCCGGGCGCGCTCGTCATCGCGCACCCCGAATGCGAAGAGGCGCTCCTCGCGATGGCGGACTACATCGGCTCCACGACCGCTCTGCTCAAGTACGCCGTCGCGAGCCCCGCGAGCGCGTTCATCGTAGTCACCGAGAGCGGCATCCTTCATCAGATGCGCAAGGCGGCGCCGGAGAAGACCTTCATCGCCGCCCCGCCGGAAGCCAACTGCGCGTGCAACGAGTGCCCTTTCATGCGCAAAAACACCCTAGAAAAGGTCTTTCTATCCCTACGCGACCTAAGTCCGCGCATAGAAATGCCCCCCGAGCTAATCGAGCGAGCAAGAAAACCCATAGAGCGGATGCTCTCCCTAAGCGTCTGAAAGCTCCGGGAGCGCCAAAGGCGCGACCCAAACCCGGAGCGCCAAAGGCGCGACCCAAACCCGAACCCCCCGGAGCAAGCGAGAGTAGACAAGATGGTGGGCCAACGCGCCTGAAAGCGCGGGT